>VGOX01000433.1 GCA_016875755.1 Chloroflexota bacterium | reverse complement strand
GTCTCCTTTTGGTTGGTTGCACGCCTTCCAGTTGCGCTCATCATACCCAACATTCTCAATTACTTTTCACGGTATAACCTTTTTACTCCACTCACTGCCAGAGGCAGTGGTTTTGTACTCTAATAAAAATTATCACTTGTCAAGACATTTTTCGTTAACGATTTGCTATACTTTGTTAACAAGGCTTGCCATGACCAATATCCTCCTGCGCCCCGTCACCGAAGCGGATTTACCCATCCTCTTTCAACAGCAACTCGATCCCGAAGCGGTTGCCATGTCTGCCTACCCATCAAAGGATAGAGGCGAGTTCATGCGCCACTGGGAAGGGATTCTGAAAAACAAAAATGTGACCGCGCGAACCATCCTCTATAAAGAAAAGGTCGCAGGTCACATCCTTTGTTGGAAAGAGGGAAAATACGAGCAGCGAGTTGGCTATTGGGTTGGGAAGGAATTTTGGCGGCGCGGAATTGCCAGCGCGGCGGTGACAGAATTTTTAATCCAAGTCAAAATCCGCCCGCTGTATGCGGAAGTGGCGAATCATAACGCCGCATCAAAGCACGTGTTGGAAAAGAATGAGTTCGAGTTATTGAACGAAGGAACAAAAATTTGGATTTTCAAACTTAAGTGACGATAGTTCATCGCCCATTGTCAGTTTACTGCCACTTCTTCACCCGTTCCAAAATACTTTCGCTCCCCAACTCCTTGCAAACCTTCTTCAAACGCGGAGTTGCGCCCTGCCATTTCAAATCTGCCAGTGTTTCCTTCAACGGCACATCCGTGCGCAGCGTGGACAACTCCCTAAACAGCAAAGCATCCTCGTAATTCTTCTGCAGATTCTCAAGCAAGGTCGTGGCGCGCCCCACACTCAGACCAAGTTTGGTTGGGTCATTCGGAATATTTTCGATATGCCTGTACTTCGCCAACACCGTCGCCGTGGACTTTTCACCCCAACCCTGAATCCCTGGATAACCATCGGCAGAGTCACCAACGAGCGCGAGAAAATCGGGAATGGACTCTGGAGCCACACCAAATTTTTCCGTCACACCTTTTTCGTTCAATAAGATCTCACGGCGTCTGTCCCAACAGATGACACGTTCCCCGTCCACCATTTGAGTCAAATCTTTATCCACCGAACAGATAACAATCTGCTCCACCGATTTGACCTTTTTGTACTTCGCAACCGCCGTGGCAATTGCATCATCCGCTTCAAACTTGACTTGGGGCCAGGTCACCAACCCCAAGGCTTTGATCGCCGCCTCAGCCACTGGAAATTGATTCAAGATGATCGGGTCGACACCTTCGCTTGATTTATAGCCTTTATACATCTTATTGCGAAACGACTCGATGACATGGTCGAAAGCAACCGCCACATGCGTCACTTCGGGGTCGGAAAGCAAAAGCAACATACTTCGCAAGAGTCCGACCGTTGCGCCGACTTCCTGTCCACTTGTGGATTTTTTAGGCGGCGCGCCAAAATGGGCACGGAATAATTCATAGGTACCATCAACCAAATAGATCTTCATTCAAACTCCTTACAACTCTCTTTCAGGGTGAGACAATATAAAACAGCAATTCTTCAGGGTCGAACAGCTCACTGCCGCAAAATCTTCTCCATCGCTTTTCCTTTTGCGAGTTCATCGATCAGTTTATCTAAATAGCGAATTTTTTTCATCAGCAGATTGCCGATCTCTTCCACACGAACACCACACACCACCCCTTTGATCAGCGCACTATTTGGATTAAAGGCTGGCGCCTGGTCAAAAAAGGTTTCAAAACTATGCCCCTCATTAATTTGCTGTTGAAGCCCTGCTTTATCATAACCCGTCAGCCAAAAGATGATTTGGTCAACTTCCGTTTTCGTGCGGTTTTTGCGTTCCGCTTTTTTAACATATAGCGGATATACATCTGCAAATTTCATTCCAAAAAGCCGATGATTAGGATTATCTTTCATTACTACAAACTCCTCGTAATTTTAAGTCGTTGGCGATCAACGTTTGAATCAAAACGCCGTGCCTATCCCAGCTCGATCAACTCGATCAAGTCTTTCAAGGCTTTTTCCAGAAGAGTCTTTTTTGCCCTTATATCTTGCATATCCGTAAAATAAGCCTTGCGCCTATCTTTGTAATCCCCTTCGAGAATTTTACTTTTGACCCGCGGGATCAACGCATTATGAAACACCAAAAATATCCGTTTCGTCTCCCATAAATTAAACGTCACCAAATACTCGCCTTTATAATTGAAGGATGGTGCCTTCCACTTGATCTCTTCATTGATGTCTTTATTAACACTCTTGATGATGGAACGCACCGCCTCCACCTCCGCCGTGAGCGGGTGACTCAGTTCCCGTAGAAATATCTCCACCTTGTCAGTTCGACTGACAGGCGAGCCTTTCTTTCTCAACTTCTCCCCTGCCCCGCCTTGTTTAAACGATAAACCTTCCACCTGCAACGCTTCACGTAGAATGCCAAGCGCCTTTGGTCCCATCCCGTGCAATTGAGCGAGTTCCGCTTCCGTGACTTTGGTCAATTGCTTGAGATTCGTATATCCCGCTGCTTCCAAGGCACGGGTGGCAGGCGCACCGATTTTGGGAAAATTAGAATTCGGCATGCATACTCCTTACGCCAACTCGCCTTCAGGCAAGCTCTCAGCAGGCACATCGTTCATATATCTATTGGACAGCAATTGATAATATTTTGTATTCATGGCAATTACAGTTAGAACTAAACCAATAACGCCCGTAACCGTGAACACCAAAGCAATACCTCGATCTGCACCTGTGCCGAACCAGCCGCCGATCAAGCCAACGCCTGCACCAGTGGTCATAAACGGGATGAAAAAGGTTTCAGCAACAGGGCCAATCAAAAACGTCGTCAGAGGCGCGGCGGATTGCTCCACGCTTTGAGCGAAACCGAATACCCGTCCCTGTCTTTCCTGTGGGACAACTTTTTGAAGAATCGTCTGCTCAGCAGCTTCGATGAATGGTACAACACTGATGTAAATTAACATGCCCACCGCAAGCAAGCTGATGGACGGTTGAATCGTAA
>VGOX01000432.1 GCA_016875755.1 Chloroflexota bacterium | reverse complement strand
AATCAATGCGGGTTGTTGGTGTTTGGTGTTTTTTCTGAACATGCGTTGATTGTATTAAATTTTTTCGGTTTTGACGAGGGTTGCTACCCTTTTTGCAGTGGAGTCATAGGTGAATCATGAAAACTGCTTTAGTAATCAGTCCACATGCCGATGATGCCGCCGCCTTTTGCGGCGCGACCATCGCCAAGTTCGCCGATGATGGCTGGCACATCATCCTTGTGCGTGTCACCGATGACCGCAAAGATTCGGTGGGCTTGACCGTCGAGCAGACGATAGCCAAAAACACGGAGGAGCTGCACGCCGCCGTGAAAATCCTGGGCGTGAGCGAGATCGTCGAACTGGGCTTCGAAACCGATATGCTGGCAGATGTCCCACTGGGCAAACTGCGCGAGCGCATGGTGTACCTGTTCCGCAAGTTCAAACCGTACGCGGTTTTCTCGTTCGACCCGTTTGGGTTATATGAGAACAATCAGGATCATGTCCGCGTGGCACAGGCGGTGGACGAAGCCTACTGGATTGCCTGTTTCGACAAGCATTATCCCGAACATTTCGCTGAGGGGCTTGAACCATTCTCGGTGTGCGAACGTTGGTATTTCGCCCGTCAATTATCCAAGGTCACGCACTACGAAGAAGTCGCGGCGACCATCGAGCGCAAGATCGACGCTGTCTGCGCCCACCGCGAGATGATGAAGAACACCATCAATCAATATCAATTACAGGTGAAGACCTGGGGCAAACAAGTGCGCTGGCTGCAACAATCGAAAGACGGCGATATGAAACCTTTGATCGGGCTGTTCTTGCAGGAGCAGGCAAAGGGACTGGCGCAGGAAGCCTGCTGGGATACCGAAGTAAAACTTGCCGAAGCGTTCCGTCTGGAACGTTTCGGCGGATTGGAAGAGTTGTTCCAAATGATGGCAGAACCGCTGAATGAATCTGAACCCGCACCCGTCCGCGCCGAATTGGATCATCCGCAGGAGGAGCCGACGAATGAAATCGAAGAGGCGCACATCATACCGTTGGATATTAAAGAACGCATCCGCATCATGGGGCATCACCATCTGTGCGCGGGTGCGTTCGATGAACTGCTCAAGATGCCCGTCTTCCGCATCGGTTACGCTTCACTGGTGGATCACATCAACCCCAATCCCGACTTGATTGTCGAAACCGTCTATGGGTACGGACAGTTCTGTTATCACTGCGTTTACTTCTCACAAGATGAAGGACGCTGTACTTCAGGCTGGAAAAACAAACTCGCAAAAGACTATGCCGTGCTCGAACATCTTGGTCTCAAACCCGGCAGCCAGACTCGCCTGGAAGATTTGCAAAAAATGCTGGCAGAAAAAGTTTCCTATCAAAAACTGGAAGATTTCTGCGGCCCCGGTGGTCCCGGCAAATGCGAATTCTACGCGTTGGGCGTTTGCCAGAAATCCTTCGCTGCCCTGCGTGAAAAATACGGCATCGAATCGAAATGACGTAAAAGGAGAATGCCATGCAAACCGCCCCTAAAGGAACGCGCGCCCGCCTGCTCACCGCCCTCGGCTTCGGCTTTTTCATCGACTCCGCCGAAGATGTTGCCCTGCCCATGCTGTGGCCCGCCGTACGCACTGCCCTCGGTTTAAGTTATGCCCAACTGGGTTACATTGACAGCATTCGCGTCATCTTCCAAACCTTCAGCGGTCCGTTTTGGGGGATGCTCGCAGATCGCTACAACCGCAAATGGATTTTGGTGATCGGGACAGGCGTATGGGGATTGTGGACCTCCATCTGTGGATTCGCCACCGACTATTGGCAGCTGCTGATTGTGCGCATCATTGCTTGTATTGGGCTTGGTTGCTTATACCCAGCCGCTTTCTCCCTCCTGGCTGATTCGTTCGGACCCAAACAACGCGGACGCGCCATGGGCACCATCAGCGCCATCGGCATGTTTGGCATCGTGGCGGGCGCGCTGGCGTTCGGCGAGATCATCGGCATCTCTGAAGACGGGTGGCGCATCGGCTTCATCGGGCTGGGCGTGACCAGCGCCTTGTCCGGCTTGGTCATCGCATTACTCGTCAAGGAACCAGTGCGCGGCGCATCCGAACCGGAATTGGAAAGTGTCATCACCGAAGAATCCGCGGCTCAATTCCGCTTCGACATGAAAGGGGTGCGTAAACTGCTCAGTGTCAAGACTGTGTGGGTGAACTTCCTGCAAGGCATCTTCATGCTTACCACTATTAACGCCCTGGCAACTTTCTATGTCACCTGGCTGGTGGATGACCGCGGTTTTTCCGAAGCGGATGCTCCCTTGTTCTTTGGCGGTGTGGTGATCTCGCTGGCTTTGGGTAATTTCGTCGGTGGTTCGGTGGGTGATTGGGCATATCACCGTTGGCCCAAATATGGGCGCGCGGTCGATTCGCAAATTTCTATTGGGATCTCATTGCCTGCCATGTGGTATCTGTTCTCGTATGCCAACGACACGAACTCCATTCTCGTCTTCTCGATCATTTCAGGTTTCTTCCTCGACTGGACGCGCCGCGGCGCGATGCAGCCGATGGTGCAGAACACCGTCCGACCCGAATTGCGCGCCACCGCCATGGCATTGACCGAATTCGTCAACGGCGCGTTTGCGTCGGTGGTCATCATCCTGTTTGGAACGTACGCCAACCAGTTCGGGCTTTCGCGCACCCTGCTCCTGCTCACCAGCGGATTTTGGGCGATTGCATTCTGTGTCACGCCGCTTTATTATTTCGTCTACCCCAAAGATGCAGAACGTCTGCACTCTCAAATGCAGGAGCGGCGAGAGATGATCACGGGGAATTCGTAATCCAGTCACTGGGTTTTGTGGTTTTATACCAACAAAAGAAAGCGCCTATTGTGAGGCTATTTCACAATAGGCGTTATTATCAACAAACAGTCACTTGCGCGGACTACGTTGCCGCCTACGCTCGTTTTCTAAATTTATACCCATATACCAGATTTATACCCCGCAACGCGTATCTTTGTAGTACTCTGAACCATTTGTTTTCTTCACCAGGAGACGCGATTCACAATACTTCATCCTCGTA
>VGOX01000431.1 GCA_016875755.1 Chloroflexota bacterium | reverse complement strand
CGATGAAGCATACACTGAAGACGACCAGCCGAATCCGCTGGGGGTGTATGCGCAGACAAAACTGGATGGTGAACGTGCAGTGCTGGCGGAAAACCCAAATGCTCTTGTGGCGCGTGTCAATTTTTACGGCTGGAGTTTGGGCGGCAGGCGCAGCCTCGCGGAATTTTTCTACAATAACCTGACCAATAACAAAAGCATGAGCGGCTTTACTGATGTCATCTTCTGCCCGATGCTGGTTAATGACACTGCCCGACTGTTGATGAAGATGCTAAAAAAGAAATTGAGCGGCATCTATCATGTGGTTGGTCCGCAGGCGATGAGCAAATATCAATTTGGTGTGGAGATCGCCCGCAAGTTCAGTCTGCGTGAGAGTGAGATTACCCCGAAGTCAGTGACATTTTCAGGCTTGGTGGCGAAGCGTTCCAACAATTTATGGTTGTCCACCCACAAGTTGTCCACAGATCTGGGCGAGGATATCCCTCAGTTTTCCACAGGTTTGCACGAGTTTTATACACAAAACCAACAGGGATATCCCCAGAAAATCCGCAGTTACCAACAAGGGTAGGCGGTTTTTCCCCGAGTTTTCCATAGTTATCCACAGGTTTTCCCGTAGAAAGATGCGTTTTTCCACAAAAAGTGAGCGGTTTCTGGGGAAAAACGGCATTTTTGCCAGAAGTTATCCACAGATTCAATCCACTTATCCACAGATTTTTAAGCGGTTATTCACAGGAATCCCACTCGAAAGACTTGTTTGTCCACTCCCATTCCCACTATTTGTAAAAACTTGGAGGAACCCATGGAATTCAAAATCAATAACCACATCATCGGCTTGAACCACCCCACCTACTTCATTGCGGACATTGCCGCCAACCACGATGGCGACTTGGAACGTGCCAAACTGCTCATCCGTCTCGCCAAAGAAGCAGGTGCAGATGCGGCGAAGTTCCAGCATTTTCAAGCGCCGAAGATCGTCTCGGAGTATGGCTTCACCCATATGAATTCCAAGGTCAGCCATCAGGCAACGTGGCGAAAATCTGTCACGGAAGTGTATGCCGCCGCGTCCGTCTCGCAGAGTTGGACGCCTATCCTCAAAGAAGAGTGCGACAAGGTTGGCATTGATTTTTTCACCTCGCCCTATGACTATGACTCCATCGAGCACGTTGACCCGTACATTCCCGCTTTCAAGGCTGGTTCGGGCGAAATTGACTGGATCGAAGCGCTCGTCCACATGGCGTCCAAAGGCAAGCCGATGATCATTGCCTGCGGCGCGGCGGATATTGCCGACGTGCAGCGCGCTGTCCATGCGATTCTCAAGGTCAATAAGCATTTGTGCCTGATGCAGTGCAATACCAACTACACTGCCAGTCCGAATAATTACGACCACCTTCACATTAACACGCTCAAAACCTTTGCAACCATGTTTCCTGACGTGATTCTTGGCTTGTCCGACCATACGCATGCCCTTGCGCCTGTCCTCGGTGCGGTGACAATGGGTGCGCGTATGATCGAACGTCACTTCACGGATAGCAACGACCGCGAAGGTCCCGACCACAAGTTTGCGATGAATCCCGCCAACTGGGCGAAGATGGTTGAAGAGACTCGTCTGCTGGAGCGTTCATTTGGCAGTTCAGATAAATTCATCGCTGATAATGAACAGGACACAAAAGTTGTCCAGCGCCGCTGTCTGCGTGCGGCTCGTGATATCAAAGCTGGCGAAGTTTTCACTCGCGATATGATCGATGTCCTACGTCCCGCCACGATCGGCGCGGTCAAACCGCATGAGTTGGAAAATGTCATCGGCACGAAAGCGCTGGCAGATATGCCCCAAGGCAAGGAACTGCGCTGGACGGATTTGGGCGCGTGATATTTTCCGTCATTGCGAGGAGCGTTCTTGCTCTTTGCGACGAAGCAATCTGCATCATGAGATTGGAGATTGCTTCGGGCGAAAACCATCGCCCTCGCGATGACAAACGTGGTTATGAAACTCATTTATTTCTCCCTCGGCTACTCCACGCACGATTATCGCTTTCTCAAAGCCATCTCCGATGGCGGGCATGAAGTGTTCTTTGTGCAACTTGAAGGCAATCAGCGGCAGGTGGAAGACCGCCCCATACCCGGAGGTGTGACGCAGGTACATTGGAAGGGTGGGAAGAAGCCTTTTCAATGGCGCGACTTGCCCTCTTTGACCTTTGACTTTCGACGTTTGACCCGCGAAATCAAACCTGATCTCGTCCATGCAGGACCGATCCAGACCTGTGCATTTATCGCTGTGCTCGCTGGCGCGAGTCCCATCCTGACCATGTCTTGGGGCTTCGATTTGATGGATGACGTTCACAAAAATAAATGGTGGGAGTGGTTTACGCGTTACACGTTGAAATGTTCCACGTTCTTCACCAGTGATGCGAACGTAACCAGAGACAAAGCGGTTGCCTATGGCATGAATCCTGAAAAGACGATTGTCTTCCCGTGGGGTGTGGATTTGGAACACTTTAGTATGCGGAATGTGGAAGGCGCAATGGATCAAGAAGGTTTTGTCCTTTTCTGCAATCGTTCGTGGGAAACACGCTACGGTGTGGACGTGTTGGCGCGAGCTTTCGTAAAGGTGGCACAACAACGCGATGATGTCCGTTTGATTCTTTTGGGCGGAGGCTCACAGGGGGCGAAACTCCGCAAGATATTTCAAAGCGGCGGGGTGGAGGAGTACGTCACCTTCGGCGGACAGATTTCGCAGACCGAACTTCCGCGCTGGTATCATATGGCGGATCTGTACATCTCACCCTCGCATGTGGATGGTTCGTCCGTTTCGCTGATGGAGGCATTGGCGTGTGGTCTGCCTTGTCTTGTATCGGACATCCCTGCCAATCAAGAATGGGTATTTGATAACAAGAATGGCTGGCTCTTCCGTGATGGGGACGTGGATCACCTTGCGGAGAAAATTCTCGCGGCGATGCATCAGCGTGAGAAACTGCCTGAGATCGGCAGAGCAAGCCGTAGCGAAGCAGAGAAGCGCGCGGATTGGAAAAAGAATGCCGCGGCGTTGATGGAAGTC
>VGOX01000430.1 GCA_016875755.1 Chloroflexota bacterium | reverse complement strand
TCAAAACGGCTATGGTATGATTCATCTCGGTAATGGTGTTGTGGAATTTCTTTTTCGCAAAACAAGATTACCACGCTTTACACCATTACCTCTCTTCTTTGCCATTTCCAGTTAGCGGAAACTAAAGTGCAGACTGTTACACGGAAAATATCGGTTCATGGAAAACCCTTGAAAAACTTGGTTTTCGCCGCGAAGCTCATTTTGTAGAGAACTTTTTGCAGACTGGTAATTATCGCAGTGAATATTATTACGGCTTGCTTCAGCGCGAATGGCGTGCGCGGAAGAAAAGTAAATGATCGAGATCCGCAATGCGGTCTTGAACGATGCCGTGGGCATTGCGACCGTCCATATTGCTTCGTGGCGTGAAACGTATCGTGGCATGGTGCCTGATGATTTTCTCGAAAACCTTTCAATTCAACGCCGCACCGCACAGTGGGAGAATTCTCTTTCCGATTCCGAAAACACATATCACCGCGCTTTTGTAGCGGTAATGGATGGTCAGATCGTTGGCTTTTCAAATTACGGATATGCGACCGAAAACGCCTCAGACTTTCGGGGAGAGCTGTTTGCCCTATATCTGTTACAGTCTGCGCAGGGACAGGGGATTGGTGGTGAATTGATCCGTGCGGCGGTCGGCGGCTTGCGTGGGATGCATGTCGATTCGATGATGGTGTGGGTGCTGAAGGAAAACCCTACCCGCAAGTTTTATGAGCATTTTAGCGGCAAATATCTGCAAGAAAAGCCGATTGAGATCGGAGGCGCGACATTGATTGAAACAGCCTATGGCTGGCGGGATTTGAGTCGCCTTCAGAGTGGGGAATAGTTTGGGAGTTTGAGCAGGTACAGGCTGGGGATGAAGCGGAGCGTCACGATTTTTGACCTTTAGTGTTTTTAATTCCGTCAAATATTTTATTGCTGGAGGCATAATGCAAGACCGTATTGTTATAACAGGCATGGGAACTGTCAATCCGCTTGGGTTGAGCGTGAAGGAAAGTTGGGAGAATACGATTGCGGGGCGGTCTGGTGTGGCGCTGATTACGCTGTTCGATTCGTCGCCTTTGCAGGTGCATATTGCGGCGGAAGTGAAGGGGTTCAAGCCCGAAAATTTTATGGATGCCAAGGAAGCCCGTCGTCGCGACCGTTTTGAGCAATTTGCTGTTGCTGCGGCACGCCAAGCGTTGGCGCACTCGGGATTGGAAGTTACAGATAGGAATTCGGGGCGTATTGGCGTTATTATTTCGTCTGCGATCGGTGGGCTGTACTCTTTGCAGGAAGCCATTTTGACCAATCATACGGAAGGTCCGCGCAAGGTTAGTCCGTTCATGATTCCCATGTTAATGGCGAATGGCGGTGCGGGTATGGCGGCAATCGAGTTTGGCATTAAAGGACCATGTTTTTCGGTGGCGTCGGCTTGCGCTTCAGGTGCGGATGGTATTGGCACAGCCTTGATGATGTTGCGGACGGGTATGATCGATGCGGCGTTGACTGGCGCTGCGGAAGCGACGATCACATCCACTGGTGTGGCGGCGTTTGACCGTGTGGGCGCCATGTCCCGCAGAAACGATGACTATTCCATGACGCCACAGCCGTTCGATAAAAACCGAGACGGTTTGGTGATGGGGGAAGGTGCCGCGGTGCTGGTGCTGGAGCGCGAGTCATCTGCAAAGGCACGCGGTGCGGAAATTTTTGCAGAACTGGCTGGTTATGGCGCAACTGCCGACGCCTATCATGTGACAGCACCTCACGAACATGGCGCAGGCGGTGTAGCAGCAATGTTGATGGCTCTGCAGTCTGCCAATGCAAACATTCAGGATGTAGGCTATATCAATGCACATGGGACAGGCACTTCGTTGAACGATCAGGCTGAGACACGTGCGATCAAGGCTGCGTTCGGAGATCTTGCATATAAGATTCCCGTCTCTTCGACCAAGTCCATGACGGGGCATATGATGGGAGCCACAGGGGCGTTGGAGGCTATTTTTTGCACCCAAGCCATCCGCGAGGGGATTTTGCCGCCGACGATTAATTTCCAGACCCCCGACCCTGAGTGTGATCTGGATTATGTTCCCAACAAAGCGAGGGAGGCAAATGTTACGCTGGCAATCAGTAACGCATTTGGGTTTGGCGGGCATAACGCCGTGCTGGCTGTGCGAAAATATTCCTAAACAGGCTTGTGATTCCAGATAATCCGTGCTATACTTCGCTCTCGCGTATAATGGAAACTAATCACACAAGTTAAGGAAGAACGGAAATGGCAGACCTTTTGAAAGCCGTTGAGGCACAAGATAACGAAAAGATCCCCCAGTTGGCTGCTGGCGATACCGTCAGTGTCCACGTCAAAATCAAGGAAGGTGACCGCGAACGTGTTCAAGAGTTCAAGGGCTTGGTTATCCGCCTGCGAAACAGCGGTAACAATTCCTCGGTGACCGTCCGCCGCATGGCTTCGAACGGCATCGGTGTGGAACGCACCTTCCTGCTCCGCTCGCCGCGCATCGACAAGATCGTCGTCGAACGTCACGGTAAAGTGCGCCGCGCTCAGTTGTACTTCATGCGCGAACGTACAGGCAAGAGCGCCAGAATCAAAGAACGATTTTCGTAGGGCTTTCCTGTAAAGACCCTGACGGTCTCAAAGGATCGTCAGGGTCTCTTTTTTTGCATGGAGGTTAAGGTGGCAAAACCATTAATCGGTGTAACGACCTATAACGGAAAAAGTCCAAATAGTAATCCCATTACGGCGGTTCAGCACACCTATATTCGGGCAGTGACACAGGCGGGCAGCTTGCCGGTCTTGATTCCTGCCATTTTGCCTGAGGAAGATTTTCTCGAGTTGTATTCCCAATTGCAGGGAATTATGTTCACGGGCGGCGGGGATGTTTCGCTGAATCATTTTGCAGGTGTGGATCATGTGCGCATCTCCGGGGTGGATGAGAGCCGTGATTTCACAGAGATATCCCTGCTCAGACAGGCAGTCAACGACGGCAAGCCTCTGCTTGGAATTTGCCGCGGTACGCAAGTCATGAACGTGGCGTTGGGCGGCACCCTGTATACCCATGTCGCC
>VGOX01000429.1 GCA_016875755.1 Chloroflexota bacterium | reverse complement strand
GTGGAAACGGCAGCCAGGATATTGTCGGCTCGATCATTGCTCCGTCTGCGGATGTAACGATGTTCGGCAACTCTGGAAGCAACGGCTTTAAGTCCCAAATCATCGGCTATCAAGTAGATAGCGGCGGTAACGCAGATGTAAGTATTACCTACAACGCTGGCCAGAATTACCAAGCCGCCCAACCTATGCAAATATCGCTCCTGAAGTAGTGTAGCAGGGTCAAACGAGAAAAATCAAAAAAATACCGCTCTGTTTTTTCAGAGCGGTATTTTTGTGTGACAACAAGGTTATCCCATCGAAACAGCCATTACATCATAATATGTCCCTGCTCCGAAGCCGTCAAAGAGGATATGGTCACCGGGTTGGATCTCCTGTAATTTGCGCAGAAAAGCGATCATATTGGACGCAGCACTGACGTTTCCAAAATCATTCAAGAGCCACGGCATGGGGAATTCAATACCGAGCTTCGAGAGATGTTTGGCTTTCAAGGTGTTGATCTTGAAATTTGCATGGTGGACAATTCCCAACTTGATCGACTGACCTGATTGACCCAGTTTATCCATCAAGGCGTGATATTCCTTGTAGACATCCTCCACCACCTGCACACCAGTGCGGACGAACAACTTAACCATGCCCATCAGCCCTGCCATCTCAATGGACGCGCCATCCTTAGGCTGGTTCATCAAGCCTGAAATGCGAATGTGATCCGCTTTTTCCTGAATCACATCGATAAGCGATTTTGCCGCAGGATCAGGGTTGGAATGTGGATAGTACATCCGCACCGCCAATAAACCATCTTCGTCGTAATTCTCAAAACTTTTCCCAACCAAAAATTTCATGGTTTCGCCTGGGATAACCCCGATCACGCCCATGCCATTGCCAAACAACTGCAAGGCATTCTTATCTCTGGCGCCGCAAGTGAAACGGCTCAAACCTTCAATGCCGCCCACCAAAACCTTCTTCCCACGCAACTGCTCGGCAATATTGACCTGCCCCGACTGAGAAAGAAGCGGGTTTAACGTCAAGTGTAAAGCACCCATCGAACCGTCACACGCCTTGTGAACACTCACTTTTAGCGCTGATTCAGGCACGCCCGCCATTTGCGCAATGCGCGTCACATAATCATCTGCAACGGGACCGCTCATGCCGATCAGAACGCCCGCCACTTCAGAGGCGTCCCAGCCCAGGGTTTCCATTGCCTTCTTCAGCAAACGTGCGCCAACTTCGAGCTCCAGTTCAAGATGTTGTGCGTTATCAAGGTCGGGAATATGCTGGCGGAAGTCAAAACCCAACTCCGATAAATTAAGGACATCGTCGGTATTCAATGGCACACCAAGGCGTTGCTCCACAAAAGAAGGCAGGCGCGAGTTACTATAGCTTTCGCCCCATGAACCATATGCACCTCCAATTCCTAATTTCGAGTTGTACACACTTTCCATACCCATCAACACACCGCCGCCAACGGGCACAATGCTTTTGATCACATTCGGAAGGTCATAAAACGATAAGGGTTGTGAATTTTCGCTCATATTAAACACTCCTTTTTCTATTACAACCCCATCAGTATTAAAAGGCTACACACGGCAAAGGGTAAAATTGTGCCAACAACCACAAAACAGGAGAATTGTATGCGCCCAGACTGGGACTCTTATTTTTTGAAAATCGCCTATGCTGTTTCAGAACGCAGCACCTGCGACCGCGCTTTCGTTGGCTGCGTGCTGGTACGCGAGAAACGCATCCTTACTACGGGATTCAATGGCTCGCCTGCCGGGCAGGAGCATTGCGATGAAAGCGGACACCTCATGGTGGACGGACACTGCGTCCGCACCATTCATGCGGAAACGAATGCCATCATTCAAGCTGCCTTGCATGGCGTTTCCACAAAGGATGCCACCTGTTACGTCACCCACCTGCCTTGCATCAACTGCACCAAGGTGCTCATCAATGCGGGCATCTCACGTATCGTGTATAGCGTGGCATATCGCACCGACGAGAACGCAGCGAACTTTCTCAAAGCCGCCAATGTTGAAGTACTTCAAAAGGAATACATACCTGCAGAGTAGGAACTTTTTCAAAAACACAACGTCAATATAGGGATACTTAACAAAAGGAATCCTATGAAAAAGATACTGATCTCCTTATTGACGATTTTCCTCGCCGCTGCTTGTTCCCCCTTGCAACAGACTCCAACCCCGCAAGCAATCACGCCCCTCGAACAGACGCCTCCCGTACTGACCGAGGAATCTGCTCCTGTTCCCCAGGCAGAATTTCCGTCTGCCGCATGGAAGGAAGTCCGTGATGCCCGCTATGGATTTGGATTAGCGGTCCCTTGCTGGTGGCTGGTGAGCCCGATCCCACCCGAAGGCTACGGCGGCGTGATGGGACCCACGAACTATGACGAGGCCTACTTCATGGCAAACTCTCAAAAAGGGTTCTGGGACTGGCCCAACGGCACGTTAAAAATCGACGTGGTTGTGATGAAAAATATCAACTCCGCTCTTTCTGACACGGATGCCTACATGGCCATGGTGGACACAAGCATGGAAGGTCTAGTCGCATCTGAAACGAAACAAACTGGTACACACACAACCACGGTACTGACCATACAAAACCAGATCAACCAAAATGACCCGCCCATTCGGATTTTCTTATACCGCCTTGCGCCCGACAAATTGATCATGCTTAATCCCATGCCCCAAAGCATTATTGATACACCTGATTTTCAGGCAATCCTCTCTTCCATTGCTCTAACCCCGCAGGAAACCGTCTCCATTCCCACTTCCGCGCCTGCCGCAACGCCCCGGATCGAAGCGTCTTGCATACAATAGACTGGTTATGGATTCAGGCCTCGAGAACTTACGGGAGCATACCCCTACCGAGCACTTAACTTCCTGACATCATAATTACTTTACGCGTTCATGCGAAAGGATCAACTTCAGCATGGGCGTTTTGCAGTAAACTACCGCCGCCAGAGGCGGCGGCTTTGAGATAATGCGCCTGGAAGGCGCGCTCTTGCTGGCGTCTCTTAATCGAATAACTTTCCTTGCACAGCTTCGACTTGCTTTTCTTGTTT
>VGOX01000428.1 GCA_016875755.1 Chloroflexota bacterium | reverse complement strand
AGCACACACCGAAGAAAGTGTTTCATTGGGAACTTCGCGCAACGTACGCCCCGTCATCACGGAGTTGGAAATCATGGCAGGACTCGCAATCGTAATCTTCAGCGACGGGATTTCTCATGCAGGCGAGCGGCGCGGAACGCCAATGGACATCCGCCAAACGATTCTCTCGGTTTTGGAATATCAGGACCCCTCTCCGCAATTATTGGCAGACACCCTGCTTGCAGAAGCAGCGCGGCTTGACGATAACCGTCCTACGGACGACATCAGCGTATTGGTTCTGAAGGTGTCACCACGTGTCGGCGATGACGTCCGCCGTATGAGCGTGAGGCTGCCCATCAATGCGTAACCAAAAAAGGATGCACCGTTGGATGCATCTTCAAGCATCCATACGCGACACGGTCATCCTGCTGCGTGAGTTTCGTACCCCAGTTTTCTGGTTCACATTCGCAGTCATCGGCGGCGGATTTTTATATCAGTACCTCGCAGCACTAACAAACGAGCCCGTAGACAGCATCGCTGAGTCAATTTACATTGTGCTCATTGCCGCATTTTTACAACCTCCAAATCGTGATTTTCCGCACCACATCACATTACAGTTATTCCACTTTTTTATGCCCGTCATCGGGTTGATCGCGCCGGCGCAGGGGCTGGCAGATTTTGGAAATCTGCTCTTCAACCGCCGCGCCCGCTCAAAGGAATGGGAAATGGCAGTTGCATCCACACTTAAAAATCACATCGTCCTCGTCGGGCTGGGGCATCTCGGCTATCGCGTCGCTCACACCCTGCACGAAATGGGGAAACAGATCGTCGCCATCGAACAAAACCCCAATGTAGACACCTTGAACGGCGCGCGAAAACTGCGCATCCCTGTCATCAACGACAATGCCACCCGCCCCGCTGCGCTTGAAGGCGCTAACATCAAAAAAGCGCGCACCATCATCCTTGCCAGTCAGAACGATGCGATGAACCTGCAAATCGCATTAAAAGCACGGAGCATGAACCCAAACATTCAGGTCGTCATCCGTATCTTTGACGAAGACTTCGCCCACTCGCTGCAAGAGCAATTTGCAGCAATTGCATTGAGTGCCACCGAAATGGCAGCACCCGTCTTCGCCGCCGCAGCAGCAGGTGTGGATGTGACCAACCCGATCTCCATCGAAGGTCAGTTATTAAGTCTTGCCAGGCTCACCATCGTACAAAAATCCCCAATCGACGGGAAAACCGTCGGCGAGGTCGAAAACCAGTACAACATCAATATCGTGCTTCTGCGCCATGACCACACTTCACAAATGCCACCCAAAGATATCAGCCCATTAAGAGCGGGAGATGTCTTCGCCGTGCTCGGCGGGCCTGAACAACTGAACAGCATCCTCCATGAAAATGAAAGACGAAGATAACTCTCCCCTCATCGGCGTCGTCGGCCCATGCGGCTCGGGGAAATCCACGCTGATCAACGAACTTGAAAAACGCGGCTATCGCTGCCGTCACATCGCGCAGGAACATTCCTACGTCAAACACATGTGGCAGATCATCAGCAAGCCCGATCTCCTCATCTTCCTTGATTGTTCCTTTGAAAATTCCACCTCACGCCGCAAGCTCAATTGGGTGCCCGCCGACCACGAAGAACAGCAACGCCGTCTCTCGCACGCCCGCGCACATGCTGATCTTATTATAGATACCAACCTGTTTAACTCGGATGAAGTCCTCGCTCACGCATTGACCTACCTACAGGACAAACTTTCATGAAGAAGTTTTTACTACTCACATTCATTGCGCTTCTTTCCATAACCTCCTGCCTGCCCGCCGACCCGCAAACAGACTCTCCACTGGAAGCGCTTCTCCCCACCACCCCACCCGCAGACCTCTCCCAATTCAAAAATGGACTCGCCGAAGAATATCACCCCATTCTCGATGAATTGACCCACGCCAGCATCTACGTCATCAACTATGTCATCGCCGACGATCTCTCGCATGTGGATAGCAGGCAAACTGTCACCTATACCAATACAGAAAACATTGCATTGAACGAAGTAAATTTTCGGCTATTTTCCAACCTGTTTAGCGGAGAAATGACGGTGAAAAATCTGACCGTTAATGGAAATGCAGTCAACCCGAGTTATTCACTTAATAACAGTTTACTCATCGTCCCATTGGCAAGCCCTTTGCAACCAGGTGAAACCGCAAGCATCCGCATGGATTTCAAAATCACCGTCCCAACTAGTGTAGATCTTAATTATGGCGTGCAAGCCTATTACAACGACGTTCTCGCGCTGGGGCATGCCTACCCGATGATTCCTGTGTATGATGATGAAGAGTGGAATGTGGAAATTCCTTCGCAATCGGGGGATGTGATCTATGCTGATATGTCCTTTTTCATCGTCACGGTAGATGCTCCCAAGGAGGTTACACTGGTCGGCTCAGGGGTGGAGGTCAGCCGTCAGGATAACGGAAACAGGCAACAGGTCCGTTTTGAGGCGGGGCCAGTGCGGGATTTTTATCTGGCGGCGAGTCCGCAATTTAATGTGTACGTCAAAGAATCGAACGGCGTCACATTGCGTTTTTTTACGAAGGAAGAATACCGTAAAGGTGCAGAATTGGCGTTGGAGAAAGCAGCTGATGCCATCGAGGTTTTCAACGAACGCTATGCAACATATCCATATACTGAATTGGATTTCGTCTCCACACCGACAATGGCATTGGGTATCGAATATCCTGGCGTGATCGCCATTACCGAATGGATCATGGACCCACAGGTGGATTATCTCGAAGCGACCACAGTGCATGAAGTGGCACACCAGTGGTTTTACAACCTTGTCGGCAACGACCAATTGGATGACCCATGGCTGGATGAGTCACTGGCGCAATTTGCCACGCTCCAATACTATTCAGATCTGTACGGGGAATTGGGGATGCAGTTATATCGCAGAGACATCAAGGGCAGGTGGGCGTATGTCGGAAACAAGGAAATGCCAGTAGGGCTGCCCGTGAGCGCCTATACAAACGTGGAATATAGCGGCATTGTTTATGGTCGCGGCGCTCTATTCTTCATTGCCCTGCGTGACGAAATGGGGCAGGAATCATT
>VGOX01000427.1 GCA_016875755.1 Chloroflexota bacterium | reverse complement strand
GCAAAGGCGCTTGCTGCACCGGCAAGCCGCTACGGTATAATCCCAAACACCGTCCGGGAAAACTACACCTTAACTATTCGTCCTTTTTGTCCCACTAGTACTGACACGGGACAATCTGGCGTACTTTATCGCCTTCCTTGCCATTGTGTGCATTGGTAGTTGGTTTCCTTATATCCTTCAATATGCAGATGAGTTTATTTTTGATCCCGGCTTTACCGTTGTGATCGGACAATTGGCAGTCAGTCTTGTCCTGTTCGGTGTAATCGCATATTTCATGGCGAAACACCTTGTGGAACGGAAGGGTATCTTCGCCTCAGGTATCGCCCTGACAGTTGGGATGCTGCTTCTCGGCGGGATCATCCTCTGGCAGATCGAGATCGACAATCTGGTCTTCGCCCTGTTGGGTACCACTATTGAGTATTCCGGGTATTCGTCTTATTATCCCTGGCGGTTGTATACCAGTGGCAATGCAGTAATGTTGATATACCTTTGGTTCAAACGCCGCGATCTGATGTATTGGTTTCCAGTAAGTAAATAGGTATTTGTCTCTAAGTATTTATACCGTAATTCCCCCTTGCCAATTTTTTGGAATTTGGTAAAATATTGCCTGCAACGTTCAGGGTGCCCCCCTCACCCTGAACGTTGTTATTTTTATTGGGGAAATTACCCGAACACGGCGATCACCATCACACCTGCAAACACGATCACCGAGCCAACCACCCGTACACCACCCATTTGTTCCTTCAGAAAACGCCAGCCAAGAAAGGCTCCGATTACTGCGCTCACTTCACGGATCGCCCCTGAATAACTGAGCGGCGCAAAGGTGTAGGCAAACAGGGTGAGCATATAGGCTACCAGTCCCAGTAACCCACCCAACAGGAGATAGAGGCGGTTCTTCTTCCATACGCGGGGAAATGCCGCCCAGCCATAATGATGGGCGAGGTAGGGAGTGGTCACAAATGGAACCATTACGAACATGGACAATCCGTACGGCAGCGCAGGTCCATTTTTGACAGCCGTCCCATCAATGAACGTATAGATCGAAATTACCAACGCTACTGATAATGCCGTGAGGATGCCTTTCAAATGCGGCTTTTCCTCTTTGTTTTTCAATAATGTTGTTGCCCCATTGACGATAATGCCGCCTGTGATCATGGCAAGCCCAATGTACCCGCCCACGGTCAGTTCTTCTTGTAAAAATAATGCAGACCATAAAACCAGCAAAGCAGGTGCTGCCCCGCGTGCAATCGGATATACAAGCGAAAAATCATGATCGGTGTAGGCGATGCATAGCAGGATGAAATACAAAGCTTCCAACAACATGCTGATAATTGCAAATGGCCACATGTGTTGCGGTGGCAGACCTGAATAAAATAGCAGCCCTAAGGCCATCAGTCCGCTCAGAATTACCTGCCAACCCATGGCGACATATTTTTCCTCAGCGCTTTTAAGCAGAAAATTCCACAAGGCGTGCATCGTGGCAGATGCGAACAACAATGCGATCGCAAGAACGGGCATGAGTTACCTCAAAAAATCGATGAGATGTTTGTTGACTTCAGTTGCTTCGTCGTGCTGTACCCAGTGTGTGGCATGTTCAAAGAAAACAACGCTGCCATCATCACATAAAGCCAGCGATGGCTCGACCATTTCATGACCAAGCGCCAGATCGTTCTTCCCCCACAAGATCAGAGTTGGAACAGTCACCCTTCGAGGGGGCATTTTATCCCTCTTGAAAATAAATTTCAGGCTGCCCCTGAAAATATTGCGATACCAATTTAACATCCCCGTCAACGCCCCGGGCTGCGACCATGACTTTTTATATTCGGCAAGATCATCCTGGGTAAACGTGCTTTTTTTACCAGACCCCACGAGCATCCGTGCCAGATTGCGGAAGTTGTTGCGGCTCAAAACCCACTCCACGAGCCACGGAATTTGGAAGAAGAACACATACCAGGATTTCTTGCGCTGCTCTGGATTCGCCAAAATAAAGCGCATCATTACATCGGGATGCGGGACATTTAAAATGGCGAGTTTTTCCAACCGTGACGGATGATTCACCGCCACCGTCCACGCGACCGCCGCGCCCCAATCATGCCCGACGAGATACGCCTTCTCAACCCCATAATGATCGAACAGACCGACGATGTCTTTTGCAAGTTCGTCAACGTTGTACGCTGCAACCCCGCGTGGTTTATCTGAAAGGTTATATCCGCGCTGGTCAGGGACGATGACGCGGAAGCCTGCCTCTACAAGTGCGGGAATCTGCTTGCGCCACCCGTAATGGAATTCGGGAAAGCCGTGCAATAAAATAACCGACGGTCCGTTTTCGGGTCCGTCGGTTTGGACGTGCAGGGTGATTCCGTTGGTTTGGATGAAATGGCTTTGCATCCGCTTAGTATAACGGAATTCTGGCTCCGTTGATTTTGTCCGCTTGAGTAGAAAAGAGATATTCCATTGCGCTGACGATCTCAGCGGGTGTGGTGCCTGTGCCCTTGTTTTCCACGTCAATTGCGCGGACTTGGATGATGTTCGCAGTCACCTTCGAGTCTTTCAACTCGGCGGCAAGCGAAAGCACCATATTTTCCTGCGCGGCTTTGGTGGCGGTGTAGGCAGCCGATTTCCCTGACGGGTTCGGGACAGTGGAAGCGGAAATGACGATGACTCGTCCCCATCCATTGGCGGAGAGCGCAGGGGAGAATACCTTGAATAAGTTGAACGTGGTGCGGACATGCTGGTTGAGCATGAATTCCAAGTCGTCGTGAGAAGCATCCACAAAAGTTTTGCCGCCGACCCAGCCGCCGACGAGATGGAACAAGGCGTGGATACTGCCGAATTTGGAGAGAACAGCTTCGGCGGAGGTTTGAAGCGCCGCCGCGTCGAGCAAGTCCACGGTTTGGGTGAAGAGTCTGGTTGAGGGTAGTTTCAACTCACGGGCGAGGGAATCCAGTTTTTCAGAATCTTTATCGAGCAATGCAAGGTTGTGACCTTGTGTCGCAAACGTTTTTGCAGCGAGGTTTCCAAGCATACCTGTCGCGCCCGTAATAACAATATTTTTATTCATCCTTTATCCTTCATCATTCATAAAGCGCCTT
>VGOX01000426.1 GCA_016875755.1 Chloroflexota bacterium | reverse complement strand
ACCCCATCATGCTGGCATTCGCAGAGAACGTCCTGCACTATTACCTGCTTTCCTTCCTCGGCGGATTCCTGTTCGCACTTGTGAACGGCGCATACGCCAACTACATGCTCGAAAACATCCCCCCCCACGACCGTCCCTCGCATTTGGCGTGGTACACCATTATGTTCAACTTCGCGGTACTGACCAGTTCCATTGCAGGTCCGCTCATTGCCGATGTGATGGGGCTGGCTTCCGCGCTCATCCTTTTCGGTATTTTGCGAATCGTTGCAGGGGTCATCCTGCTCAAATGGGGGTAGGTATTCAAAGCAGGGGCGACCCGCCCAGCGAATTCAAAGCGGCTTGCTAAACCTGGACGTGTCACCCTGCAATCTCACTGCATCATTCCATGTTAAAATCATCCTGTGACTGAAGACATCAAAATCATCGCAACCAACCGCAAAGCCAGTTTCGAATATACGCTCATTGAGAAATTCGAGGCTGGCATCTCCCTGCAGGGATCGGAGATCAAATCCATTCGTGCGGGGCAGGTTAGCATTCAAGAATCGTATGTGGATGTGGAGAACGGTCAGGAAGCCTGGCTGCTCGAAGCGCACATTGCTCCGTATGAACAGGCGGGCAAGTTCTTCAACCATGAACCGCGCCGCAAACGCCGCCTGCTCCTGCACAAAAAAGAGATACGCGAGCTGTGGAATAATGTCCGCATTAAAGGTATGACCATCGTCCCGCTCCGTGTTTATCTCAAAGATGGGCGTGCCAAAGTGGAGATCGCCATCGCCAAAGGCAAGAAAGCTTACGATAAGCGCGAAACGATCGCCAAGCGTGACCAGGCGCGCGACAAAGAACGTGCCATGAGAGTGAGATAGTTTCTTTCTTCTTTCCTCTTTCAAGATTGGGGAAAGAAGAAAGAGGAAAGAATTACCCCATGTCCCCTTCAACCATCGGTGGAATCAATCTACTGCCAGACCCTGAGAAACGGGCGATCTATGCCAAGTACATTCCGCAGGCATTGATCGAAAAATTTGCCCTGCCTCCGCTCACGTCGGCGGCGGGATATAACCTGTTGCAGTTCCGTTTTGCCAAAGGCTCCACTGATGTGGAGATGCGGCTGTATCACCAATTGGATTTTCCAGACCCAATTCTTTATGCACACTTAACCGATACGATGAACGGGCAAATCCATGTTCTGCTGTATATCCTTAACGATCCTGATGCTCCCCGTTTTGACGTGGATAAAATGCCCGATGGCACGCCCACCAAGTTTGGGATTTTGAAACGCAATTTCGAGGCAGAGAAAAAAGCTTGTGAGGCTGGGCTGGCTCCAGGTCAGGTGCGACGCGGGTTGAAGATGCTGGGTCAGGCGGTGGAGGCGTTCGAAGATTTTGTCACCACATTGGGGCATGATATGTATTTCGTCGAGCCGCTGTATTATCACAATGCGGTCATCTTCGAGAGATATGGATTTGCCTACCAAATGGGAAAACGCCTGATGGATAGCATTCATACGGGGTTTCAAACAGGCGGCGACCTGCTCGCTCATCTTGACGGTTCGACCCCGTTCCGCAAGCCCGAGGCGGCGAACAGCATTCGCAAACGCTCATGGGCGATCCACGATGGGATTCTGGGCGAGCCGTTTACGAATGTGACCATGTACAAACGCATTGGAAAATCAGCGGGAATCGATACAACAAAAGGGTGTGCCTGGTAATATGTTGATCGAATGAAACATAGAGGCTAGTTATTGAATTTCTGTTTCGCAGTCTGTAAATGTATCTGTACCTGTGCCGCCAACACAAACGTCATTGTCATCACCGCCGTATATGATGTCATCTCCCCCGCCGCCTAGAATACAATCGTTCCCACCAAACCCGTCAATGACATCTTCACCGTAACTTCCGAGAATAAGGTCGTTGCCTGCTGTACCAGTGATGACGCCTGTACCTGTAATGAGGGTGGATACGGAAATACCCGAACATACAGATGGCTTCAGGTGGTTGATGTTGAACGAGATCACCTGTGCTGCAAGACTCGTGGGAGGTATGGTATTGGTGGCGGCAACAGCTGTCAGGGAGGATAAGATGATAAGCACAAGCAACCCAAAGATTAAGTAGCGAAGCGGGGATCGTCGTCTCACAGTTTTATCTTTCTCAGTATCGTCGTCTCATCTGGTTTGGTCACAAATTCGATCGCGCCTGTATGAATGGTGTATTCAACCTTCTCTGTTTCAACAGGCTCGTGAATGACTTCATAATCAGGCGTTGGTTGCCTTTCCTGGAGGACAGATTTATGCAGCATCGCTTCCCACTGCGGCGGTAAAGGAATCGGCAAGGGGGTGAATTCGGGCTGTATGGTTTTTTCAGGTGGAGCAGGGACAAACTCAGGCGTGGTTTCTGCCATCACTGGGACAACCTCATCCCGTTCTTCAATAGGGGGTTCCGTTTGAGAAACGCCTTGCCTGCCTGTTGTGATGACATAGCGATACGTTGCGCCGCTGCTCTGAACAAAATAGTAATGCAGAAAGTTGCGCTGCATATGCAGGATCATCGTCCCATGCCGCTCGGCAAGTTTTGCCAGGTCATCCATTTCAGTGACATCGATGATTGCAGAAGAAGACTCAAAGGTTTGTTCGTACACATCCATCAGTATGGAGCCGTATTTCAAACGGATCAAGCCATCTTCACTTTGGCTCATGGTCTGGTATATCTGCATGCCAATATAAATAAAACCAAACAGGGAAAAGACAAAACCTAGCAGAGACAAAAATCTCACCATCCAAATCGGGAGAGCCAGCCCGAGAAGCGAGATTGTGTTTGCTGTCGTTTCAGTGCCGCCGGCAAAGCCTGTTTTTGAGGAGCGCATGGGGTCTTGCGAATTTTGCGGCGCGAGATAAAAATAAATCTTATCGTATCGAAAAACAAGACTAGAAGAAAACGAATCAGTGACAACCTGTCCATTTACATCGGCTGCAAAGACAGATTCTGAAACGATCTCCATTGTATAGTTGATTTGATTAGGGTGCGTTTCATTTGAGTTATAAGGTAATCAGACAACCAGAGGTAATTGTGCATATTGGGTGTGTCCATTTGAGACAAATGCTTGGAGAACAGG
>VGOX01000425.1 GCA_016875755.1 Chloroflexota bacterium | reverse complement strand
AATTGCGGGTCTGCTTCGATCAAATTCCAAATGGAGCGGGGTGCACGCAGGGTCACTTCCACTTCTTTGGGAATATCATTGCTCAAGACCAGGTTGGATGCCTGCCCAATGATCTGCACAGGCACTGGTGCAGTAAGTGTACGCGTTTCGTCCGGGTCTGCTGTGGTGACGGCGGAAATCCAGGCGGCGACGGCGAGTGCAAACGCCCAAAGAAAAGTACGGTAATTATCGGCGATCCAGCGAAACATGGTTATTCTTCTTTTTTCCCAAACAAGCCCGGCAAAAGCCGTTCAAGGATGTTCAACTTCTGTTCCCGTTTGCCGGGGCGCAGGAAGGCAAGCAGGATATTCTCAAGTCGGTCTGCATCGAGGCGGCGGAGCATTCTGCCGGCATGGGCAATGGAGATCGAGCCGGTTTCCTCTGAAACGACAATGGCAATCGCGTCACTGACTTCTGATGTGCCCAGCGCAGCGCGATGGCGCAAACCCATCTGGCGTTCGGGGGTGCGGTTCAAAATTCCACTGGCAGAAAGCGGCAGGACACAAGCCGCCGCAACGATCTTGGAATTTACGATGATCACTCCGCCATCGTGCAGTGGAGTGTTTGGGTAAAAGACCTGCAGCAATAGTTCGGGTGTGACCTTGGCATGCATCTGCACGCCAGTTTGGATGTATTCATCGAGATTGTCCAACCGCTGCATGATGATCAACGCCCCATGTTGGCGGGCGGAAAGCCTTGCCGTTGCTCCCACAATGGCATGGATCGTTTCTTCAAGGGCGAGATCTGTCACTTTACCGGAAGCAGGCCAAATGGTCCCGGCCCGACCGATTCGTTCCAATGTGCGGCGAATTTCTGGGGCAAAGATCACTGGCAGGGCAATGAAGAGTGCAGGCAGGGAATTCTGTGCAAACCAGGAAAAGGCGGGCAATTCCACCAGGCTGGTTAGCAGGATCAATGCCACAACCAGCATGATCATTCCACGCAGCAGTGCCATGGCTTGGGTATCCCGCAGGGAATAGAGCAAGCCAAAAAATATCAGCGTGACGAGCATGATGTCAAGCATGTTCAGCCAGCTGATGCGTTGGAATATGAAGAAGAGGTTGTTGAGGAATTCAGTCACGATAATAAGAGTTGGGGTTCAGTGCGGCAGGGAATCAAGTCCCTGAAGTCTGACCCTATATTGGGCGCAGGACGCGATCCTGACGCAGTTGTTTGAAGAAAAGCGTACTGCCTGCCTGTGCGGATTCAAGTGCTGCATCATGCCAGGCTTGCACGCCAAGTGTTTCCGGCGTTTGCTTTTCGTAGCCCAATTGCTTCCAGACCGCTTCCTGAGCGGAACGTTCATTCATGACGAAGATCAGGGATGCTTCGCTTTGCAATTCGCTGCTGGCGTTCTCAACTTCCTTTATTAAGGTGTTGAGCGCTTTTTGGATATCCAGCGTTTCTTCGAGGAAAATATCGGTGGTACGTGTGACCAGATTTTCGACCTGCCAGCCCGCCACGCCAACCAGTTGACCGTCCATTTGCAGCAGCATGTAGGCTTTGTCGCCGAACGTTTCCATTACATCTGCCGAGGTCATTTTTCGTTTGCCTTTGCTCAGGCGGGTGATCAATTCAGCAATGGCAGAGGAGTGCTTGGGTTTGCCGCGCCCCACCGAAAGTTCTCCAGTGGCAGCAACAGGTTTTTTGATCGTAAGCGTAGAGTCGGCGGCATCCTTCGCACCGGGTACAATTTCCTTCCACGATTCGCTAACTTGTTTCCACAAGGCGTCGTATGAGCCGGTGTTGGTGATGACAATATTTGCCACCGCCACTTTTGTGCTCTGTGGTGATTGCATGCGGATTCGTTCTACAGCTTGGTCACGGCTCATGCCGCGCTTCCGCATCAGACGTTCGATCTGGGACTCCTCCGGGGCATTCGTTACCCAGATGCTGTCGCAGGCCTTTCGTAGTTCGCCTTCGAGCAATTTGATCGCTTCAATGACCACCACAGGCTGGCCGGCGCGCTTGATCAGAATATCTGTCGCTTGTCGTACCAGCGGGTGGACGATCTCTTCCAATTGTTTCATAGCCTCAGGGTCACTGAAAACAAGATTGCCAAGTTTCTTGCGGTCGATCTCGCCATCCTTGTTCACCAGCCATTTTCCGAACCGGTCAATTACCTGTTGATACCCGGGCGCACCCTTGGCGTAGGCACGATGCGTAAGCGCGTCTGCATCGATGGTATATGCGCCTAGGTGCTCCAACATGCGGCGTACCACGCTTTTACCAGTTGCTATATTTCCGGTCAGACCGATTACGAATTTTCCGGGCAGAGTACTCAAAGGATGGCCTCTTTAAGAAATAATGAAGATTTGGGAAAGATTACCGTTCATCTATTTTAATGTCTTTTCCCCAAATGTCCACCTTTGCGGCGTTGACTTGCCCCCTCACAGCGTGTATCATGCAATTACCTCAGGCTGGTTGGGCAATCGCGGTTCTGCGTTGACGGGATCGAGGAAAGTCCGCACTCCTATAGAGCACGGCGTCGGATAGCACCCGGGGCGGGGAAACTGCCGAGAGGCATGAACCTGCCGGATAAGGGCCACAGAAACAAACAGCCCTCCACTCTTTGGAGTGAGGGTGATGGTGAAAAGGTGGTGTAAGAGACCACCGGCGCGCGCAGTAATGCGTGTGGCCAGGTAACCCCCGCCGGGAGCAAGGCCAAGCAGGGGCGATTTCGTCCGAGGACGATGGGAGGCTGCTCGTCTCCATACGTATCCCTTCCTCTTGTGGGAGGGATCAGCCCCGGGTAGGCTGCATCGAGCGGTGCGGAGACGCGCCGCCCAGAGAGATGATTGCCCAAATGGCGCAAGCCATTGGACAGAATGCGGCTTATAGACCAGCCTGAGGAGTCTCAAGCTTTAATTGGTTTTATGTAGCTTTTCAACAGTTAGGATGCCCCTCAAAATCTTGGTATCTCTATAATAGATTCTTATTGTAACTACTCAGGGTAGCGGAGCGACAAAATCGGGCAAGAAAGGAGAACCTGTAAAGGCAAGGCGCAAAGCGGAAAGAGCCTTGACACCATTTTTGCGAGCAGTGGAAAGGTAGCCGCGAATCTGGC
>VGOX01000424.1 GCA_016875755.1 Chloroflexota bacterium | reverse complement strand
CCCATGTCCCTTCTGGTGACAAAGCGCGCTCATGAACTCAACCTCAGTGGCTCCTGGGCTTGAGAGACTCTCCCCCCCCGAATTTTTGAGAGGATACGAAATTAATCTAAAATTAATTATATATCGCCGCTCCTGTTTCGCTTCTACAAAATCGTCACAAAAATATATGACATTCTTCATCTATTTTTACAGATGAAAGAAGGATGAACCTCCCGCTTCACCCTGTACTTTAAATGATTCTATTTCAAAAAGGAAAAAACCTACACTGTAATTTCCACATTAATTCCCTCCGTAAAACTACGTGGACGAAAACCAAAATCTCGCTGCGCTTCTTCGTATGAAAACGCCTTGTTCTCATTCAATCTCAGCACCTGTTCGGCTTTGATGGGCAGACGCAGGCGTAAACGTTCGGTACATTGCAAAAAACGGACGATGGGCATGTACGGCAGGTGCAATTTCCATACCCGATTGCCGAGAGCAGACGCCACCGTATCGATAACCTGGTTATACGTCAGCGGGACTTTGCCCGCGATGTTGTAACTCTTGCCGATGGTCACGTCCGTTTGTAGGGCGAGCAATACAGCCTGAGCGACATCGTCCACGAAAATGGGCTGCTGCAGAGACTCACCGTCCCCGAAGATGGGCATGATGGGCGACAGTCGCAGCAATCGAATCAGCCGCCACATATTGCGGTCACGTTTACTGCCGTAGATCATGGTCGGACGCAGGATGGTGTAGTCCAACCCGCTGGCTTGAATGGCTTCTTCGGCGGCAAGGCGGATGGATTTGCTGCCGGCATTCAACTGGGTGAAGATGGCGGTTGTGCTGATGAAGACTCCGCGCTTCACGCCCGCCTCTTTTGCCGACCTGATAATTGTGTCTGCATGCCCGAAGCCGAGCGATGCGATGTTAACAAGAGCGTCCACACCGCGCAGGGCCGAGGTCAATGATTCGGGGTTGGATAAATCACCAGTCACCCACTCAAACTGAGGTTTGTCCCGAACCGCGTTGAGGGACGAGCGGTCACTGGTTGTACGAGTCAAACAGCGGACTTGATATCCGTTTTCCAAAAGAAGCAGAACGACGCGCGAACCTGTAAATCCTGTTGCGCCTGTGACGAGTATTTTCATAATCTCCGTTTCATGTCATTGCAAGCCCTGAGCCTCAATTGGCAAGTGGGTGAAGCAATGACATTAGTCCTTTACCAACTTCTTAAGCAAGCTCAAAGTTTCATTCAACTTATCGCGGCGATCCAGATTCTTTACAAGATACTCGCGGGCATTCGCGCCTATCTCTTTGACTCGTTTTGGATTCTGCGCCAGTTCGAGAATCTTCTGCGCAAGCATCGCATCATCTGCCGGGTGAACGTAAACGCCGCCGCGAGAAGTTTCGATCAACTCACGGGTGATGCCGTCAATGACGATGATGCTGGCACGTCCTGCCGCCATGTAATCGAAGACCTTGTTCGGGTACGTGGTGCGAAAAGCGGGGATGTCCTGCAAAATGGCGAGGCAGGCATCTGCAGATGCGACGATAAGCGGCATGTCCTTTTTGGGGCGCGTACCCGCAAAGATGACGTTGCACAAACCCATGCGATTCGCCTCAGACTCCAATCGGGCACGCTCTTTGCCATCCCCAAATAATACAAAGCTGATACTTTCTTCTTTCTTCAATCGTTCTGCGGCGCGAAGCAGTGTGTCAATATCGTTCGCCTGCCCCAACGCCCCTGCATACAAAACTACAAATTTATCTTCGAGCTTGAGTTCTCTGCGAATGGGCAAACCATCAATAGAAGGATTGAACATATCCACATCGGTGCCGTATGGAATGTAAGTGACTTTTTTTTCAGGGATCCCTTTGGCAAGCATGTATTCACGATATGCAGGTGAATTAACCAGAATGTGTGTAGCGCGTTTATAGAGGAACAATTCCAGCCAACGCGAGAGGGCGATGACGATGGGATTTGTCAACACGCCCATGCTGATGCCGAACTCGGGCCATAGGTCGCGCACTTCGAGCAGGAAAGGCTTGCGGCGTACAGCCGCTACCACCCATGCAGAAACGGCTTGAAAAATCGGGGGTGTAGTGCCAAGCACAAGGTCCACATCTTTGAGGCGCAGCGCGGTCAATATCGAAGAGAACATAAAGCTGAAAAAGGCGATCACTCTCCAAAAATAACTGCGATGAATGGCAGGGTAAATGTAGGAACGCAACACACGTACGCCATCGAAAATTTGCTCAGCGTACAGTCCGTGGCGCTCTACGGTGCGCCGACCAGTTTGATAGTTCAAATCACTGGCAACGATGACAAGTTCGTGTCCGCGCTCTTTGAGGTACTGCCCCATTTCAAAATGACGGGTATGCCCGGGCTCTTCGGGAGATACAAAGACTTGGTTAATGAGTAGGATTTTCATGCGATGATGGATTATAGCATTTGGAAGATGGGGAATAGGCGATAGCTGTAGCATTGCCTGGTTGGAATTATTCTCGTCTGTTTAATTTGTGAAATTTCAAAACTGTCAATCTGACTACGCGCAGTGATAGAACTCTGAGAGTCTTTGAGAGTCTACCTGCGTAGAATTAGTCCTGAAGAAAGGAATTACAAAAATGGAAATTCCACGACACTGGAGACTCAAAAAACAACGCTACGGACTCGTCGGCGAGGTATGTCCGCACTGCGATCACAAGATCTTCCCGCCTCGCGACGTCTGCCCGAACTGCGGAGACGAAGCCAAGGATCTCTTTACTTTTAGCGGTAAAGGCGAGGTCTACTCCTACACCACCATCTACGAAGCCCCTGCTGGCTATGAAGCCAACGCCCCCTACACCGTGGCGCTGATCAAACTGGACGAAGGTCCCATGCTCACCGCTCAGTTGACCGATGTTGACAACAGTGAAGTTCAGATCGGCATGCCTGTGGAAATGGTCACCCGCAAGATGAGGAATGACGGCGACGAGAGAGGCTTAATCGTATACGGGTATAAGTTCCGCCCCACATTGAACCACATTTAATACATACCACACCCTGCCCCCATATATGGAGATAGGGTGCCAAAAGGGATTTGAAACACTATATATGGCTCATGCTCGTGTTTGGATGATGAAT
>VGOX01000423.1 GCA_016875755.1 Chloroflexota bacterium | reverse complement strand
AAAAGCAGCCGTCCTTTTTGTATTGAAACGATAGGTTATTTTTGTCGAAAGGGGATCATCATCATAAATCCGAGGGCGATGATGCCCTGACCGATGAGTACGCCTGTCGCCTGCCAGGGACCAAAGTAGGGAACCTGCGGAAAGGAGTGTGAACCCATGCCGAAAATATCTGCCATGCCCGCAAAAATGGAAAAGACGTACCCCGTTGAGACCAGCCGCGAGCCGATATCCGATGTGATCGTGCGTTCACGCCCCCACCATAAAGCGTGAAGCCCAGTGTAACCGCCGAGGCAAATAAAGCCCAAACCAATGAGAAATACGATGATCTGCACAAAACCGACAACGGGGCTGCGGTCCCAGCCGAAGAATTCAGGTTTGGCGCCCACAGTGTAAACGAAGAGTCCTACAAGGGTAACGCCAATACTGACTCGCGTGCGGGGGGTGATGGAGTCGTCTAGGCGCGGAGAGGTTTTAACAGGGGTGGATGCGGGAAGGGGTTGGTTGTTGGTCATGGTTTCATGGAAGAAACAAAAGAAGATTTATGGCAAGTCGCGTTTTAAGCGGGCAAGCCAGTTACCGCCGAGAATGTTTGTAATATCAGCATCGGTATAACCGCGTGCTTGTAACAAGGATACCAGATTCTGCAGATCGGCGACGGTGTCAATTTCGGGCGGAACGGATTGCAAGCCAAAGCCGCCGTCGAAATCGGAACCAATGCCGACGTGGAGCGAGTCACCTGCGAGCTGGCAGACGTGGTCAATGTGATTGGCGACATAGCCCAGCGGCACTTCTTCGCGCGGGTTTTTCCCCGTCACCCAGCCAACCTTCAGGTAACTGTTGAATGGGACGATCCCCACCACCCCATCACGTTCGATTATGCTTTCAATGATTCGGTCAGACAAATGGCGGTTGGTGTTGGAGTTCGGCATGAGCGCGGCACAATTGGCGTGCGTGGCAACGATGGACCCATCATAAATATCGAGCACTTCGACGGCGGCGCGTTCGTCCATGTGACTAAGATCAAGAGTGAAATTGAAATCGGTCATGGCGGCGAGCAATTTGCGCCCATCATCGGTTAGTGGACCAGGCTCTCGCCAGCCGCCGCAGTAACGCGAGCCGACCCAGGCGGGTCCGATCAGGCGGACGCCGCGTTCGTACCACATGTCCAATTCAGAGATGTGACGGATCGCTTCGGCACCTTCCATGAGAATGACCATGCCAACGGGGTGACCTGTCTCTTTGGGCGTGGGCGAATTCCAATGGTCAAGGTGCAGGTCAAGGTCGCGTTTTGAGGCGAGGATGCGGAATTTATCGGGGCTCGAATCCGTCATCCGATGGTAGACGTCCAATTGATCCTGATAGAGTTTGTGCGCCTCGTCAAAATTCTTGTAGACGAGTTTTTCGGTTTCGTAGGTACGGAAACGGATGGGCAAGGCAAACAGTGTGGCAAAAATGACGGCGATGTTTCCACGCTGATATTCATGCCAACTGATGAGCGTGTCGCCATTATCCTGCACGGTATGAGTGCCCGCTTCGAGGCGGCGGGTTTCTGCGATGGGGCGCGTGTAATCACGCCCGTATTTGAGCATGTTGTAGGCAATGTCGGCGTGTGCATCAACGAGGATTGGCATGGGGTTCAAAATTGAAAAGCGCACCTTGCGGTGCGCTTTGTTTTATTCTTTGGTTTCTTCGCTGCCAGCTTCAGGTTCGTCATCCTGCTCGCTGAAACCTTGCGTAAGCAGTTTGAAGTCCTTGTCGGCGAAGGCGGCGGAGTCGACTTTGCGGAGGCTCAAGCCGATGCGGTGCTGGTCGCTGTCGATGCGGATGATGCGCAGGGTCTTGGTCTCGCCTTCCTTGAGCACTTCCTTGGGATGTTCGACGCGGTTCTCGCTCAGCTCGGAGATGTGAATGAGGCCTTCAATATCACCTTCGAGACGGGCAAATGCACCGAACTTGGTCAGGCGGGTGATGACACCCTCGACGAGTTGACCAACGCTGAAGTTTGACATGCGGTTCTTCCAGGGATCATCCTGCAAGGCGCGGAGGGACAAACCAATGCGCTTCTTGTCGCGGTCAACATTGATGACCTTGACCTGAACTTCCTGACCGACTTCAAGGATTTCCTTGGGGTGGGCAATGTGATCCCACGAAAGTTCGGAGAGATGGACGAGACCATCTGCGCCGTTGACGTTGACGAAAGCGCCAAAGTCTGCGAGGCTGGTAACGCGGCCCGTGTAGGACTGACCCTCTTCCAGTTCGCTGATGACACGGTCTTTCATCGAAGCGGGTGACTCGGTGCTGGTGGCACGCTCGGAAAGAATCAGGCGGTGGCGTTCGCGGTCCACTTCAATGATGCGGACGGAGATCGGCTGACCGACCATCTTCTGCCAGCGCTGTTCGGGAGTATCCCCGGAAGACTGGGCGCGGCGGCCCGCACTGATCTGGGAGGAAGGAATGAAACCGCGCAAATTTCCAACAGCGGCGATCAAACCACCTTTATTGAAACCAATGATCTTTGTATCGATCACGGTTTCGTCGGCGATCATCTTCTCGACATTTTCCCAGGACATTTGCTCCTGGGCACGCTTAAAGGACAGGACAACGTTACCATTCTGATCTTCGGGGTTAACCACAAAGACATTGACTTCCTGCCCCACCTGCAGCTCGGCACGTTCCTCTTCGGTGAGTTGTTCCAACTCACGTCCTGCGATAACGCCTTCAGACTTGGCGCCAATGCTGACAAGAATCTGATTTGGGCCAATACTTGCGATCATACCCTTGCGGATCTCGCCCGTCTGGGGCAATTCCACACTCAAGGATTCTGATTCAAGCAGAGACTCCATGGTTTGATTGTTCGACTGTTCTCCCTGCGCACTTGCTGCCCCGCTCAGGGCTTCATTTTGATCCATCACTCGTGATCTCCAATTAACTGAAATGTAAGCAGGATTATACAAGTTAAAGGGGAACTTGGCAACCCTGCCAAACGTAATGGGTGGGCGTCAGGATTTTGGGGAAAGGAGTAAGATAGGCAAGAGGAGCAAAAAGATGGACAAAGGCAAAGCAGTAAAAAAATGGCAGAAACTGAGCGATGAAACGATGGAAGGGATGGGA
>VGOX01000422.1 GCA_016875755.1 Chloroflexota bacterium | reverse complement strand
ACCTGTCCGTGCGACAGGGAACGCTTCCCTTTTTTCGCGCCAGCGGCGCGGCGGGTAGAACGAACGCTCTGAGCCATGTTTCTTTATATACCTCTCGGACAGGATTATTTCTTCGCGCCACGGCGACGACCGCGACCAGCAACTGTCTTTTTGGTGCCCTTGCGGGTACGCGAATTCGTCTTGGTGCGCTGGCCCCTCACCGGCAAATTGCGGCGATGGCGCAGACCACGATAAGAGCCGATTTCGATCAAACGCTTGATGTTCATCTGAACTTCACGGCGCAGATCGCCTTCGACCTTGTAATGCTTTGAAATATATTCACGGATCGCGGCAACTTCCGCTTCCGTCAGATCTTTGATGCGCGTATCAGGGCTGACTTTGGTTTCAGCCAAAATTTGGCGCGCACGAGTGGGACCAATACCAAAAAGGTAGGTCAAACCCACTTCGGTCCGCTTATTGCGCGGAAGATCAACACCTTCAATTCTCGCCATAGGTCACTTACCCTTGTCTCTGTTTGTGTTTTGGATTTTCGCAAATAATGAAGATCACTCCCTTGCGCCGAACAATACGGCACTTGGCACAGCGTTTGCGAATGGAGGGCGAAACTTTCATGAAATACTCCTTACTGGGGGCTGCTATCAGGGCAGCCAAAGGTCTAATTATACTGTTCGTTTTTCAATTCGTCCATACTATTTCGGTTATTCTGCAGTCTTTAGAGGACAGTCAGGAGGAGGGGGTCTCCTTCGGTAACGGCAACTGTATGTTCAAAATGTGCCGTCAAAGTTCCATCTGCAGATACGACCGTCCATTGATCAGGCAGGACGCGGGTTTCGTGCGTCCCAATAAGAACCATGGGTTCAAGCGCAATGGTCATCCCAGCCCGGAGGAGCGTCCCGTTGCCCGCCATGCCATAATTCGGCACCTGCGGACCTTCGTGCATGCTTCTTCCGACGCCGTGTCCGGTATATTCACGGGTAACGTGGAGACCATGGCTTTCGACATGATTCTGTATCGCCACAGAGACGTCGCCTGTGCGCCTGCCTTTTCGCATTTGAGCGATGCCAGCATAAAGCGCCTCTTCCGTGACCTTGAGCAGATTCGCTGCTTCGGGAGAAATCTCCCCCACCCCGGCAGAAAATGCCGAGTCTGCAACAAACCCTTCAAAGACGGTGCCACAGTCTATCGAGACAATGTCCCCGTCCTTTAGCTTGCGCTTCGGGTGGGGAATTCCATGCACCATTTCGTCGTTGATGCTGACGGTGATGGATGCAGGGAACGGCGGATGCCCATATCCCTTGAACGGCGATACACATCCGTGTGACTTCAGCACTTCCTCAGCAGCCGCGTTGAGGTCCGCTGTTGTCACACCTGGTTGTAAAAGTTCCTTCACTCTCGCCAGTACAGTGGCATTGATGCGCCCTGCTGCTCGCATTATCTTGAGGTCAGCGGGGCTTTTAATATTTACCTGGCGTTCGAACATTTTATAAAACCTGCTTTTAACAGAGTTGACTTACAAACTCTGAAACTTCACTAATTTTTACTCTTCAGAGCGGCGACTAGTTTCTCTGTCACCTGCTCAACGGCCTGCGTCCCGTCAATTTCGACCAGCTTGCCCGCCTGGCGGTAATAATCTACCAAAGGCATGGTTTGGTCAAGGTACACGCGGATCCGTTTTGTAACTGTTTCAACCTTGTCATCGTCACGCTGATACAACTCGGAAGCATCTACATCACAAATGCCAGCCTGTTTGGGAGGGCTAAAGGTCTGATGGTAGATATGGCCACTTTCACGACAGGTCCAACGTCCGCTGGTACGTTCCACAAGGACAGATTCGGCAGCGGTAATGTTCGGAACCGCATTAACTTCACTGCCAAATTCCGAGAGCATTTTCTCTAGCGCTTCGGCTTGTGCCGGAGTGCGGGGAAATCCGTCTAAAATTGCACCAGCTTCACAGTCCGGACGAGCGATGCGGTCACGAATCATACTGATGGTCACATCGTCAGGAACAAGTTCGCCTTTATCCATATAGGACTTGGCGAGCTTCCCTAGTTCCGTCTGATTTTTAAGGTTCTCACGGAAAAGATCACCAGATGAAACGTGAGCCAGTTTGGTGGTCTCCGAAAGGATTTTTGCCTGGGTTCCCTTGCCAACTCCGGGAGGTCCAAGCAGAACGATGAAGATCGTCATGATGACTCCTAGCGCACGAGCAGTGAGTCTTGATAGCCGTGTAATTTGAGTTCGGCGTCGATGTTTTGGAAGGTGTCACGTACTACACCAACCACAATGAGCAGACCAGAGGAGGTCAACAGGAAGATGCCGGTTTGAGAACTGGCAGCAGCAAGACCAATTGCGCTGAGCAGCAAGCCGAGGAGGAAGGGCATAATGGCAACCAAGCCAAGGAAGACTGCACCTACCAATGTGATACGACGCTGCACCGTGCTAAGGTATTTCTGGGTGGGCGCACCGGTGTGAACACCAGGAACTGTAGCGCCCATCTTCTTCAGGTTTTCGCCATAATTCTGCTGGTCGAATAATACCGAGGTGTAGAAGAAGGTGAAGATGACAACCATCAGGAAGTAGATCGTCCAATAACCCCAATTGCTTGTTCCTGTTGCTCCAAAGAAACTCTGGACGCTTAGGAAGAATTCACGCACGCCCAGATTTTCACTTTGTGTGAAATAGCTTGCAACAATGGTGGGGAATTGCAGGATCGCACTGGCAAAGATCAAGGGGATCATGCCTGCGAGGTTTACCATCAACGGCAGGGTGCCCTTGACCGGCATGGACATACGATTACCCATACGGCGTCCAGGGTACATGACCGGCACATTGCGGCGTCCCTGTTGGACGAAGACAATGGCAAACACGATCAGGGTAATGACGATCAGCGCAAATGCCAGCATGAACCAGCGTGTGGTTTCGTCTGAAAGAAGTGAGATGAGGTTCGCAGGCATTTGTGAAACGATGCCCGCGAAAATGACGAGAGAAAGTCCCTGTCCACGGATACCGTATTCGGAAATCAACTCACCCAGCCAGATGGCGAACATGGTACCGGCTGTCATGGCGATCAAAACTGTCCACGAAGCGAGCGCCCTTTCTGCGTCGAATAAATTGAATGG
>VGOX01000421.1 GCA_016875755.1 Chloroflexota bacterium | reverse complement strand
TCTTTACCCCGCGCGGCGACATCATTGACCTGCCGGCCGGTTCCACGCCGCTCGACTTTGCATATCACGTCCACACGGATATCGGTCATCGCTGCCGAGGGGCGCGCGTAAACGGAAAACTCGTCCCGTTGTATCAGGAATTGAAAACTGGCGATCAGGTCGAGGTGTTGACAGCCAAGCGCGGCGGACCCAGCCGCGATTGGCTCAACCCAAATCTCGGGCTGGTCCGCACGGGACGGGCGCGCTCGAAGATCAAGATCTGGTTCAAGAAGCTGGAAGACGAACAAAATCTTTCGCAAGGCCGCAGTGCACTGGAGCGCGAACTTCAGCGGCTGGGCATTACAGAACTCAATTTCGAAAAACTGGCACGCGAACTGGGTTTCAAAATTCCCGATGAAATGTTCATCTCGCTTGGCAATGGCGACCTGTCCATCAGCAAGGTCATCAAACAATTCTCACAAGATGAGGAAGTGCAGGACATCCTCGCCGTCAACGCCACCCCAACGGAAACCACCTCCACCGATGTTGTGGAAGTCGTCGGTTTGAAAGGCATGCTCTCGAACATGGCACGTTGCTGCAACCCAATGCCCGGCGACCAGATCGTCGGCTTTGTCACCCGCGGACGCGGCGCGACCATCCATCGGCAGGATTGCCCCAATATTCTCAAATCGAAAGACCGCGAACGGCTGCTGCAAGTCGGCTGGGGACATGTGGAACGCACCTTCCCGATCCCGGTCAAGGTTAAGGCATATGACCGTCAGGGATTGATGGGCGATGTCTCGACCTTGCTGGCGGATGAAAATGTCAACATCGTGAACGTGTCGGTCAATGTCAATCGCAGCATCGCGGATCTGCGGCTTATCATCGAAGTGCGTGATTTCACCCAACTCAGCCGCATCCTCACTCGCATCGAAAACCTGCCAAACGTGATGGAAGCGCACCGCACGAACCCGGGCTGACCACTCCCCAAGATGTCGAGGAAGAATAGAGTTATAATCCCGCCGCTTCATTATGCTATCGGTACACGAAGCGCGCGAGCGCATCCTTTCCCACTTTCAAAAAACAGCCTCGGAAACACTTCCGCTGACGGCTTGTGCGAACCGCGTGCTGGGCGTGGATATCACCGCCCAGCACGACATCCCCCTCTTTGACAATTCCGCCATGGATGGATTTGCCATCCGCGCCGAAGATACACACGCCTCACCCACAACTTTGAGCGTGGTTGCTGACATCCCGGCAGGTGCCACACCGACGGTAACTCTCGCGCCCGGACAAGCCGCGCGCATTATGACCGGGGCACAAGTACCCGCAGGTGCAAATGCCGTCATCCCCGTTGAAGACACAGACGTTCGGCAACATGCCGCAGGGACCTTTGCACCCAAAACCATTACATTCACAAAAACACTCAAAGCAGGCGACAACGTCCGCGAGAGAGGCATCGACATGCGCGCAGGGGAGATCGTCCTGCAAAAAGGCAGAACCCTCAAACCGCAAGACCTCGGCTTGCTGGCAACACTGGGCATGGCACAGGTCACTGTCCACAAGAAGCCGCGGGTGGCATTACTCTCTTCAGGCGATGAATTGCTGACGGTGGATGCTCCGCTTGAGTCCGGCAAGATCCGTGATTCAAATTCATACACGCTTGCCGCCGCCATCGAAAACGCAGGTGCAGATGTACTGCGCCTTGGTGTGGCAAAAGATTCACGCGAGGCTGTCACAGCGTTATTCGATCAAGCCATGCATGAACATGTGGATTTGATCCTATCCTCTGCAGGGGTGAGCGTGGGCGCATTTGATTTCATCAAGGAAGTCATCGAAGCCAATGGCAGCATGGATTTCTGGCGTGTGAACATGCGCCCGGGCAAACCGTTGGCATTCGGCTCGTATCGCGGAATCAACTTCATCGGCCTGCCGGGCAACCCTGTTTCTGCCTTCGTTGGGTTTGAGGTTTTCGTACGCCCTGTGCTAGGGCAGATGAGCGGCTCGCTGGACGGGAACAGGCAAACGGTCCGTGTGCGATGCGGTGAAGACATTGAGTCGGATGGGCGTGAAAGTTATCTGCGGGCGAAACTCCGCTCTGAAAGCGGCATCCTGCAAGCCCATCTAACGGGTCATCAGGGGTCGGGAAATCTTCTCTCCCTAGTACAAGCGGATGCTTTACTTATTATCCCCGCTGGTGTAAAATGCGTGCCTGCTGGTCAGGAAGTGTTCGCGATCTTACTATGAGGAACCATGGATAAATGGCTATACCGCGCATCTGTTGCGCTTGTGGTAATAGGTCTGCTTGTTTCGATCTACATGACCATCTATAAAGTTTCTGGCAATGAAGGCATGTGCCTTGGGTCTGGTGATTGCTCCACCGTAAACGCAAGCCGCTTCTCGGAAGTGAACGGCATTCCTGTGGCGGTGATCGGTATGATTGGATATGTGGCGATTCTAGCGGCACATCTGCTTGAAGACCGCAATGCGTTCTTCAGGCAAAACGCCATCCTGCTGATCTTCGGCATGTCGCTGACGGGTTTTCTTTTCACCGTCTGGCTGGTCTATGTAGAACTCGCCCTGCTAAACGCCATCTGTCCGTTCTGTGTTACTTCGCAAGTTGCAATGACCCTGATCTTCATCATTGCCATCATTCGCTTGATCAAACAACCCCAATCGTAGGAGGAATCGATATATGCCCCGAATCAAATGCCATTACGCAGATTGTGTGTTCGTGGATGAAGGTTACTGCTCTGCCGCAGCAGTGGAACTCGACCCCGACAACGGCTGCGCCACCTACTCCCCCGCCGACGGCGCCGCGGCTGCCGAGGACGACTGGGATGAGGAAGAAGAAACCGAAGAGTGGGTAGACGAAGATGCCGATGAGGAAGACGATGATTGGCTTGAAGACGAGGAAGAGTTCTAGCCTCTCACCCGCTTCACTCTTAGCTGAAAACTGATTCTACAAACAAGCCTTTTCCTTGCGAGAAGGCTTGTTTTTGTTTGATTTGTTTCAAGATAAAAATTATCGGATTGATGAGTCCTCTGCAAGAAGCCGTTCATTAATAGCCAAAACTTGGGCTGAAAACCAGCCGGGAGCGTAGCCAGCGCGCCGAAAAAACGAAAAAAGAAACCACGGCGGCGG
>VGOX01000420.1 GCA_016875755.1 Chloroflexota bacterium | reverse complement strand
ATGACTTATTTGCCTATTTATTCGCCAAGCAACAGGCTTTTGCTCTTGCCTGATATTTTGCTGCCTTTTATCAAAACACAACTATCGAGTTAAGTGAAGAGGGAACTCCTCTCTCCGCCACTGGCATTTTACAAGACATCACCGAACGCAAGATGGCGGAGGAAGCGCTCAAGGTCAGCGAAGAAAATTACCGCAATCTCGCAGAAACATCCGATAGCGCCATCGCCGTATTAAATCGGGATGGACGCATCCTATATGCCAACCCCGCCTGCATTCGCATCTGGAGAGACCCGCGCCTGATCGGCAAAACCATACATGACCTCTACCCGAAAGAGTTTGCCGACAAATACCTGAGTGTGGTGCATCGGGTCATCGAAGAACAAATCACCGATCTGAATGAGCTGGAAAACCAGATCAACGGGCAGACGATGTGGTTTCGCGCCAGCATGAGTCCCCTGAAAAGCAGCGACGGAACCGTCAGCGCCCTGCTCTTGAATGCCCTCGATATCACCGAAAGAAAACAGGCTGAGCTTGCCCTGCAGCACAGTGAAGAACGCTTCCGCACGGCGCTCGATAACATGCTCGAAGGCATCCAATTCCTCAGCTTCGACTGGCGTTATCTCTACCTCAACGCCGCCGCCGAAAGACATAACCGCCGCCCCAACCAGGAATTTATGGGCAATGTGTATATGGAAATGTGGCCAAGCATTGCAGAAACGCATGTCTTCGCCGTCATCAAGCGCTGTATGGAAGAGCGCACCCCTCAACAACTACAAACCGAATTCACATATCCCGTTGGACATATCCGCTGGTTCGACCTGAGCATCCTACCCATTCCAGAAGGCGTCCTGATCCAATCCATAGACATTACCGAACGCAAACACGCCGAGGAAAAACTACGCACGTCTGAAGAACGCTTCAGCCAACTTGCCGAAAACATCGAAGAAGGCTTCTGGATCACTGACCCCAAAAACGCGAAAGAGATCTATCTCAGCCCCGCCAATGAACGCATCTGGGGCAGCCCCATCGAAAAATTGATGCAAAGCACGCATCGCTTTATCGATAGCATCCTGCCTGAAGACCAGCCTAGGGTAGTGGTGGAGATCGAAAAACAAAAGCATGGCATGCAAACGGATATGGAATATCGCATCCAACAGCCCGATGGATCGGTGCGCTGGGTCTGGGACCGCGCCTTCCCGATTCTGGGTGAAGATGGGCAGGTTAGTCTTGTCGCCGGGCTGGTATCTGACATCACAGAACGTAAACAAACCACCGAGCGCATCCAGACCCAGGTCGAACGAATAAAGGCCCTTAGCGCCATCGATAACGCCATCAGCACCAGCATGGACATGCGCCTGACGATGGATATCTTCCTGCGCGAAGCCATGTCACAATTAAAAGTGGATGCAGCAGACGTCCTCCTGTTGAACAACACCCTGCTCACACTTGAGTATATTACCGGCAGCGGTTTCAACAGCCAAAATTGGGGGAAAAGTGAACTAAAACTGGGCGAGGGGTTGGCAGGGCGTGCCGCCTTGAAACGACAGAGAATCCGCATCCCTAATCTCGCAAGACTTGAGGATGATTTTATCCGTTTCAATCTTCATGATAGCGAAGGATTTATCACCTACTTCGGGGTCCCGCTCATTGCCAAAGGACAAATCAAAGGGGTTCTCGAAATCTTTCATCGCTCCGAACTTGACCCCGATCTCGAATGGCTTGATTACCTCAACAACCTTGCTGGTCAGGCCGCGATCGCAATCGATAACGCCCAATTATTTGAGGGTTTGCAGCGCTCCAACTTTGAACTTATCATGGCGTACGATGCCACCATTGCAGGCTGGTCTCACGCCATGGATCTGCGCGACAAGGAAACCGAAGGCCACACCCAACGCGTAACCGAGACCACCGTCCAACTGGCAGAAAGAATGGGAATCAGCAAACAGGAACAGGTCCAGATCAGACGCGGCGCGCTATTGCACGACATCGGCAAACTAGGCGTCCCGGATCACATTCTGCTCAAACCCAGCAAGCTCACCGACGAAGAGTGGCTCATCATGCGCCAGCATCCCACACACGCTTACAAGATGTTGCTGCCCATTCATTACCTGCGCCCCGCGCTAGATATTCCATATTGTCACCATGAAAAATGGGATGGCAGCGGCTACCCGCGCAAATTGAAGGGCGAGGAAATTCCGCTTGCGGCACGTATCTTTGCAGTCGTTGATGTGTGGGATGCGCTGCGCTCGGATCGCCCCTACCGCGCTGGCTGGTCTGCCCAGGAAACACGGAACTACATCCTGGCAGAGTCTGGCAAACACTTCGACCCGCAAGTGGTGGCTGCGTTCATGAAGATGATCGGGATGAAATAAGAACAGGAAAAACCTCAAGTGTATTCCCTTCAGAATTAAATCAGAAGTCTAAAATCATTCATTGCTTAATACTGCCAAGCTCGCCTTAATTGCTACCAAAAAGAAGGGACAGAGCTAAAAAAACTCTGTCCCTTCTTTTATGATTTTTTTATCCGAACAAACTGCTTCAATAGCGAATAAAGCTTATTGCGAAACCAGCCTTGCACCTGCCGCGATTGGGTCAAACCTTGCTGGCCACTTTGTTCTGGTATCGTACCGGGTTCCAGAAAAATTAGCATTGGACAGATTTGCCATCGACAGATCAGCTCCCCTCAAATTTGCATTGGTGAAGTTTGCTCCACTAAGATTTGCAATGGATAAATTTGCATTACTTAAAATTGCCCTGGACAAATTATAGCCTTCCAAATTCGCTTGGGCCAGATCTGCACCTCTTAAGTTTGGAACCACATCGCGGTTCTGCGATCTCCAATCGTTCCAGGAAACAACACCTTCTGTTAACTTGGCTACATGCTCCATATTGACACCCGCATCAGTTGCATCGGTTGAAGTTGGTCCACAAGAAAACAGCAACATGGAAACGGCAAAGAAAACGATTATTTTTTGTAACTACTCAGCGAAAAAAGAATAAAAGGTTGTCAAAAAGATAAAGGTCTGCGAAAATAAATTTCAATGAGCGCAATGCAAGTAGCGAGTGAAAAAGAAATTCGAGCCGCCTATCAAGAAGGGGAGGAGGCAGTCATTTTATTGTTTCAGA
>VGOX01000419.1 GCA_016875755.1 Chloroflexota bacterium | reverse complement strand
GGGTTGTTGGTGTTTGGTGTTTTTTCTGAACATGCGTTGATTGTATTAAATTTTTTCGGTTTTGACGAGGGTTGCTACCCTTTTTGCAGTGGAGTCATTCGTACATTCAAAAAATGTACACACCAATGTAGGGGCAGACGCGCAGAACAAGTGAAGGTCGACGCAATATTGGTACAGTCATGCCCCTACCGCTCGGTAGGCTTGTGAAAAATAAGATATAATCGCGATGATGCCCCTGCTCGAAAAACCCCCATTCGGATTTGTACTTGTATTCCTCCTGCTGAGTTGGATGTTCCTTTCAAACTCGTATAAATTATGGTTCAAAACAGACACCTACTATCGGGAAATGCGCGACAGCCTCGAACGCATGCCCATCCCCTTCCGTGATTTTTTCATGGGGCGTTTCGAAAACCGTAAGCGGTGGGAGGCGGAGCAAAAAATTTTCAGCCTGATCGGGGTAACAGCCGTGCTTGCGGCGAATGTGATTGTTATTCAGGCGTATTTCAGTTAAATATCAACCGCCAAGGAACTCAAAGAAAAAATCTTGTTCCTTTGCGGCAAAAAGAATTTCTACAAGGAGTACAACTTGAAAATCATCGCATGTATCAAGCAAGTACCCGACTCGGAGGCGAAGGTCAGAGCCGAGGGTGGGCAGGTTTCGTGGGGGGACGCACCGCTGGTCATCAACCCGTTCGATGAGTACGCGGTCGAAGGCGCGCTTCAGCAGAAGGAAGCTTCTGGCGGAACAGTCACCGCGTTATGCGTGGGAACTGAGTCTGCGAAGGAAGCGCTCAAACACGCCCTCGCCATGGGCGCGGATGAAGCCATCCTCGTCTCTGATGCAGCGTTGAATGATCTCGATACGGTCGGCGCGGCGAAGGTGCTCGCGGCTGCCATCCAAAAGATCGGCGGCGCAGACATGGTCGTCTTCGGTCGGCAGACACTGGACAATGGTGCGGGGCTGACCCCTGCGCAAACAGCCAGAGTCCTCGGGTGGCCAATGCTTGGGTTGGCAGGCCAGATCAAAGTCGACGGTGGAAGCGTGACCGTTGAACGAGTCCTCGAAGAAGGCAGACAATCCATGAAGGCAAATCTACCTGCGGTGCTGAGCGTTGTGCAAAGCATTGGCGAGCCGCGCTACCCGTCGTTCATGGGCATCCGTAAGGCGTCGAAAGCCACCATCCCCGTTTGGTCGTTGAGCGACCTCGGCGCAAGCGCCCCCGCCCCCATCGTGACCCGCACCGAATTGATGAACCCGCCCGCGCAGGAAACCGCCACCGAAATGATCACGGGCGAAACCCCTGCCGAGATCGCCGAAAAACTTGCTGACAAAATCATCGCGGAGAAAGTGCTATGAAAACTTTTGTGTACATCGATCACTTCAAAGGCGAAGTGCAACCTGCCTCGTGGGAAGCGCTCGGCCTCGCAAAAAGTTTTGGCACCGCCGTCGCGTTGGTCTTCGGCACTGGTGTGGATGAAGTTGCAAAAGCCGCTGTGGAATTTGGCGCAGATGAAGTCCTCGTTGCGGATGATTCCTCGCTGACAGATTACCGCGCTGAAGTGTACGCCTCCACCCTCTCCGCGCTCGCCTCTTCCCAAAGCCCGAACCTGATCCTGTTTCCGACGACTGCTCGTACCCGTGAAATGGCTGCCATGTCGGCTGTGGACTTGAACACAGGCGTGCTGACCGATGTTTCAGCTCTCGAAGTGAACGGCGAATCGTTTATTGCAACCCGCCCCATTTACGAAGGCAAAGTGTTGGAAAAGACCGTCTGTTCTGGCAAGCCCGTCATGGCAACCATTCGTGGACGTGCTTTCCCAAAACCGAATCGCGAAGAAGGCAAGAGCGGCACGATCACGAAAGTCTCCGCCGCTGGTGAAGCAAAATCCACTGTGGAAGGTTATTCCGCATCTGAAAGCGCAGTGAACCTCGGCGATGCACCCGTCATCGTCTCTGGCGGACGCGGCGTTTCGAACAACCCCAACATTACCCCACCCGCAGGTATGGATGAGAAACAAGCGGAAGTCTGGCGCGCTCAGCAAGGCTTTGCACTCATCACCGATCTTGCTACATTACTAGGCGGCGCAGTCGGCGCATCCCGCGCGGCTGTGGATGGTGGTTACATCACCTACGCTCATCAAGTCGGGCAGACGGGTAAGGTCGTTGCGCCTGATCTGTACATTGCGGCAGGCATCTCCGGCGCAATTCAACATCTCGTTGGCATGCGCAATGCGAAGTTGATTGTCGCCATCAACAAAGATGCCGATGCTCCCATCTTCAAGCAAGCCCGCTATGGCGTGGTGGGAGATCTGTTCCAGATATTGCCAGCGTTGACAGAGGCGATGAAGAAGAAATTGGGGAAGTAAGAACAGAAACCGACCACAGACGATTGACCATAGACTTATGGTCAATCGTCCATCATCAAAAAGACCTCCGACTTCGGGGGTCTTTTTTTTTGCCCCTTACGGTAGAAATACTGCCCACTTATAATCGGACAATCCTGTTCTTATTACCATTTGGAGGATGCACCTTATGAAGTCCCGTTCTTTTAATGTGATGATCGTTCTTGCTCTTTTGCTCTCCCTGCTCGGCGGTGCGGTGACCGTCACCCCGGCGCGCGCGGCAAGCATTGTGGTCAACAGCAATGCAGACAATACTACTACGGATGGCTTATGCACGTTACGTGAAGCCATCACCAATGCCAATAATGACGCCGCAACCTATCCTGACTGCACTGCTGGTTCCACCGCAGATACCATCACCTTTGCCGCCGATTACACCATCACTCTCACTGGCAGCCAATTGCCTACTGTAAACTCGACCATCACCATTAACGGTAATGGCGCAGCGAGGACCATTATTCAAGCATCCAGTTGCGACCCGATCAATTTACCCAGTGATTGTGCTCCTACTGTCAACCGTGTTTTTCAGGTCAGTTCAAACGGCAACTGTCCAGTGTCAGAACTAGTGGGACAGGAGGGCGGAAAAAATAAGGTGTAACTCCCGGTCAAAAATCTGATTAAATCCGGAAGACCAAGAAAGAGACCATGAACGAAGAAAATGCACCCGTGGAGTCCGTCGTACGGGAGATCCGCCGCAAGACCCGCAAGAAGTATAACGCGGAAGAAAAGATGCG
>VGOX01000418.1 GCA_016875755.1 Chloroflexota bacterium | reverse complement strand
TCGGCACGAGACAGAAGAAAATCCAGCGCAAGAGTATCTGCGCCACTCTTGGTGAACCGCCGGATGCGGACCCGCATGTCCGGTGGTGTGAGAGGGAGCGGTTAGCCGCCGCTCCCTACTCGATTTTCTTTTTTGGTTTTCTTTTTCTCTTTGGGTGGAAAATTAAATCGCACAAATCTTGGCTCGGTTTCGAGCATCTTTTGAAATGTTTCCACAACAAGAGGGTCGAATTGCTTGCATTTTAAGTCGTTGATATAGTTCATAACAGCTTTCTCGTCCCATGCTTTTCGATAGGGGCGGTCTGAAAGCAGGGCATCCCACACATCAATGATCGCGAAGAGGCGGGCCGAAAGCGGAATCTCTTCCCCTTTTAATCCGCGTGGGTATCCGCTTCCATCCCACCATTCATGGTGGCTGTAGGGAATGTCCAATGATGGGCGCAGGTAGGGAATCGGTGCGAGCAGGTCAAAGGCATATTTCGGGTGCTTCCTCATTTCAGCAGTTTCTTCATCTGTGAGCGAACCAGGTTTGCGCAGAATGTTATCAGGCACGCCCATTTTGCCGATGTCGTGGAGTAATGCTCCGCGGCGGATGTGAATTAATTCAGACTCGGGAATGCCTATTAGCCGTGCCAGTTCCAAGGTCAGGTTGGTGACGCGCTGGGTGTGTCCCTGCGTTTCCTTGTCGCGCAGTTCGAGGGCTTTGCCCCATTCCTCCAGGGTTGTGTCGTAGGCAAGAGAAATTTCCTGATTGGTGCGCTGCAGATTTTCAAATAGTTGTGCGTTATCAATGGCAATGGTGGCTTGCCCGGCAAGTGTTTGTAGAAAATCGACCCAATCGGCTGTGGGGGAGAAGGGCTCTTTGAAATATGTTTCTAAAATTCCTTTTGTGATTCCTTTGCTGAATAACGGGGCAGCGTAATAACTGGTAAATGATTCATCTGCAAGCAGGGTAATGCGCTTCAATGAGGTTTCGCGACTCAAGTCATTGATGTAGATCGGCCGCCGGTTTAATAGGATCTGCCCTGCAAGTCTATTGCCAATACTCATGGATGTGTGCCCTGCATCGCGATTCTTGAATCCGCTTATGGCGTAATAATCGAGCATTTGACTGTCTGGGTTGAAAACAAGAATAGCCGCGGCGCTGACCCCCATTTTTGTGATCAGGTGTTCGGTGATGATGTTAAGTGTGATGTTGAGATCAAGGCTTGAGGTGATCGCCATGTCCATTTCGCGCAGGGTGGTTAGGCGGCGGATCTGCTCCTCTGATCTTTCGTATAAGGTCGAACGATGGAGTGCATTTCCTGCAATCTCTGCAATGGTTGTGAGCAAGCGCTGATGATGTGCTTCGATCTTTTTCGGCAATTGAACAGCCACCGACAAAACTCCAATGGTTAAAGACATGGTTCGAACAGGAACAGAGATGCCGCCCCAGCCGAGACCAAAGAATTCGGCATTTTCTGGGAGGATGTACGGATCATTCGTGTACTCGGGGCTGATTCTCGGTATTCCGCTGACATATACCTTCCCGATGATGCTTTCATTGGGAGACATAGTAGCTCGCGGCAGGTAGGCAAGTTTGCCGCTGGTTGCATGTGGTATCAACAGATTTTGTTCCTGATCATACAGCCAAATGGCAACGGCATCTGTACCGATACTCGAACGAATTTCGCTTAGGAGAATGGGGAGCATCTCTTTCGTATCACGCGCTGCACGGAGAGCATGAGAGATGCGGCTGACCAGTTCCAACTCGTCCAGTCTTTGGCGCGTTTCTGTATACAGGCGAACCTTTTCCAGGGAGGTGGCAGCCTGTTGGGCAAAGGTCTGCGCAGCAACTGCATCATTTTGTGTGAAAGCATTGGGGGTGATGCTGTCGATGGTGATGTAGCCGATCACCTGTCCACGCGAAGTAAGCGGCACTCCCATCCAACCGCGGACATGGTCTGAGTCGCCCCATTTTTCGAAACGCGGATCATTATTGCAATCGTCAATGATCAAGGCTTTCCCGGTTGCGTTCATGATCTTGCATAGAGCATTACTTAGTGGGTAGGTTTGGTCGATGGCTGCTGTTGTGTTTGGTAATCCGCTGGCGGCAGTCACTCGAACTCGATCCCCTTCGATCTCAAGGATCGATGCGCTGTCGTAAGGGGTGATCTGATTCAACAATTCCAGCATTGTATTTTTTAGCGAGGGAAGATCGAGAAGATTGGTAAGCGTTGTGGTAGTCTGTCTGAGTATTTCGGCGCTTTCCCGGCGTTTTTTTCCAGATCGAACAGACGCGCTTTATCAATTGCCATGGCTGTCTGGTTGGCAAATGTTTGAATGGGGGTAGCGTAATCCTCTGTGTAAGTGCCAACCTCACGACTATCCAGGTTGATGAAGCCGATCAACGTATCCTGTGCAAACATTGCGATCGACATCCAGCCGCGGATTTATTCTGAACCTTCCCATTGCTCGAAGATGGGATCTGTCTGTACATCTTGTATGATGAGAGGCTTGCGGCTTTTCTCAATAATTCCCCACTTTTGGGTGATCGGGAATGCCTGTCCTATAAAGAAGCTCTCTGGTAGGTTGCGATGCGCTTCCAGTTTGATGGTGGTATCCTGCTTGATCATGATAGATGCGCTGTCAAATGGAACTAGTTTTTCAAGCCAGTCCAGAATTGTTTCGTATAAGTTGTTCATATTGAGCGTATTTGTCAAGGATGCTGTGGCGAGACTTAACGTCTCTGCTTCTTTTCTGCGGTGCTGCTCAAGCTCAAATAAACGTACATTTTCGATTGCAATTGCAGCCTGGTTGGCAAAGGTTTGAACGATCGAAGCTGATTCTTCGTTAAAAATGCCAGGGGTTTGACTGTCAATATTTAAGAATCCGATTATCTTGTCGTGCGCAAGTAATGGAACGCCCATCCAACCGCGGATGTAACTGGTTTCTTCAAATTTCACAAATCGATCATCCATTTGAATGTCATCAATGATGATTGGGTGACGAAGATTTTTGAGCCCGCCCCACTTCTCTGAGTAGGAATGGTATTTTGTTCCGATCAATGAGTCCTCTGCAAGAAGCCGTTCATTAATAGCCAAAACTTGGGCTGAAAACCAGCCGGGAGCGTAGCCAGCGCGCCGAAAAAACGAAAAAAGAAACCA
>VGOX01000417.1 GCA_016875755.1 Chloroflexota bacterium | reverse complement strand
TCGATCGCTTTTGCATTGGATTGGCAGAAGCCGCCTCGCCAAATGAACTCGCCTTCCTTCCATTACATCAACAGCGATCAATGGCGATATGAGCGCACCTATACCGAACCTCAACCTGTTTCCCGTCCTGATAGCGAATCTCACCATGACATGACTCAAGAGCACACGCTCGATGCGAACATCCGTGCCGTGCGCATGGGATGGCTGCCATCGTATCCGCAGTTCAATATCAGCTCGCTGGAAATCGTCAGAAAGGCAGAGCAGGCTGGGGCGAAGACGGATGCGGAAATTAAGCAGTGGGTAGTGGATCAATTGAAGTCAGGCGAATTGAAATTCGCAGTCCAAGATCCCGATGCTCCCGAAAACTGGCCTCGCCTGTGGTTCATCTGGCGCGGTAATGCCTTGAACGCCAGTGCGAAGGGACAGGAATATTTCTTCAAGCATTATCTCGGCACGCATCATCAGATCATTTCGGAAGAAGTGGACAAGAGTCATTTCAATGAAGTGACGTACCGAGATGAAGCGCCCGAAGGTAAATTTGATTTGGTGGTGGATATCAACTTCCGCATGGACACTTCGGCGTTGTATTCGGACATCGTCCTGCCGACAGCGAGTTGGTATGAGAAAGATGATTTGAACAGCACCGACATGCACTCGTTCATTCATCCGTTGCAGATGGCGGTACCGCCTTCATGGGAATCAAAATCGGATTGGGATATTTTCAAAATCCTGGCGGAGAAATTCAGCGAACTTGCGCCGACGCATTTCCCTGAACCTGTGCGCGACCTGGTTGCGATGCCGCTGCAACACGACACGCCCGCCGAGATGGCACAGGCGCACATCCGTGATTGGGCGAAGGGTGAATGTGAACCCATCCCTGGCGTGACGATGCCGAACTTTATCGTGACCGAGCGTGATTACGTCAACTTGGGCAAACGCTTTGTCTCGCTGGGACCGAAAGTGGAGAAGGAAGGCTTCGCCGTCCACGGCATTCACATGGAAGTGGGTGACCTGTATCGGGAATTATTGAATAGCAAACCGACGGTCACATGGAATGGGCAGACCTATCCATCCTTGACCGTTGCGCGTGAGGCCGCCGATATTATTTTGAATCTCGCTCCTGAAACGAATGGTGAAGTGGCATATCGCGCGTTCAAAGCCGAAGAAGAACGCATCGGTTTGAAACTGACCGATCTGGCGGAACCCACCCGTGCCGTGCGAACGGATTTCAAAGATGTTGTGCGACAACCGCGCCGCCTACTCAACAGTCCCATTTGGACAGGCATCATGACTGACGGACGCCCCTATGCCGCTTACACATTGAATGTAGAACGCCTTGTTCCGTGGCGCACGTTGACGGGACGCCAACATTTCTATCTCGATCACGAAGGTTATCTGGCATACGGCGAACATCTTCCCACCTACAAGCCGCGCCCTGATCCATTGGCGTTTGGCGATTTGGAAAAGAGTCACAGCGAAGGCAAGACCATTCAATTGAATTACCTCACGCCGCACGCCAAGTGGCATATCCACTCGAACTATTTCGACAACGACCGCATGTTGACTCTCTCACGTGGACTGGAGCCACTCTGGATCAGCGAGAAAGATGCAAAAGAAATCGGCGTGGTGGATAACGATTGGGTGGAAGCGTACAACGATCACGGTGTGACGGTCACGCGTGCCATTGTCAGTGCACGCATCCCGTCTGGAATCTGCATCCTCTATCATGCACCTGAACGAACAATCAGCATGCCCAAGTCACCGATGCGCGGCAACAAACGCGCAGGCGGACATAACAGCCCCACACGCGTTCATTTGAAACCATCATTGATGGTCGGTGGATACGGACAGTTCACCTACGCGTTCAACTACTGGGGTCCGACGGGCGTCAACCGCGACACGTTTATTCTGGTCCGCAAGTTGCCAGGCAAGCCTGAGTTCTAGGTCGTAGACAAAGCGTAGCCACAGAATACACAGAGTTTTAAAACTTTATTCTCAATGATCTCTGTGTCCTCTGTGGCAAAAGAAAAGGATAAAACATTATGAAAGTACGCTCACAAGTTTCAATGGTATTCCATCTCGATAAATGCATTGGCTGTCACACGTGCAGTGTCGCCTGCAAAAATATCTGGACCGACCGTCAGGGTGCGGAGTACATGTGGTGGAACAATGTAGAGACAAAACCAGGCGTTGGCTTCCCCACGCAATGGGAAGACCAGGAAAAATATCATGGCGGTTGGGAATTGGAGGACAAGCCGAAGAATCCCGAGTTGAAGTTGAAACTGCAAAACCGTTTGAAGACCTTTACCAATTTGTTCTCCAATCCTGCCATGCCCACGATGGACGATTACTACGAACCGTGGACCTACAAATATGGCGACCTGTTCAATTCTCCACTTGGCGACGACCAACCCACGGCGCGTCCCATCTCGCGCGTGGATGGCAAGCCGATCGATATCGAATCGGGTCCCAACTGGGATGATGATCTCGGCGGCTCCAATATTTATGCGGTCAACGATCCACTGCTCGCCACCATGAGCGCTGAGGAAAAACAGCGTCTCTTTTCCATCGAACAGCTCTTCTACTTCTACATGCCGCGCATCTGCAATCACTGTTTGAACGCGGCTTGTGGAGCGGCATGTCCATCGGGCGCCATCTACAAACGCGCTGAAGATGGGGTGTTGCTCATTAATCAGGATAAGTGCCGCGGCTGGCGTATGTGCGTCTCTGCCTGTCCTTACAAAAAGACCTACTACAACTGGTCAACGGGCAAATCGGAAAAATGTATTCTGTGCTATCCGCGCCTCGAATCGGGACAAGCCCCCGCCTGCTTCCACTCTTGTGTGGGACGCATCCGTTATCTGGGCGTTTTGCTGTATGACGCTGACCAGATTGAAGACGCCCTCAAAGTGCCAGATGAACAACTCGTTCAGCGTCAGCGGGATATGATCCTCGATCCTCACGACCCGAAAGTTGTTGCCGCCGCAAAAGAAAGCGGCATCCCCGACGGTGTGATCACCGCCGCGCAAAACTCGCCTGTCTATCAATATGTCAAGGAATGGGAAATGGCTCTGCCATTGCATCCTGAATACCGCACCTTGCCAATGTTGTTCTACGTCCCGCCACTCTTGCCCGTCCTCAATGCGACTCAGCCTAACGGCACACA
>VGOX01000416.1 GCA_016875755.1 Chloroflexota bacterium | reverse complement strand
ACTGAAGGTGTTTGCCAGACAGATGTCATCGTTTCAAAATCGAAATCGAACAGCAAATTACCAACCACAACACACGCTTCATCGATCCGCCCGCCGCCTGTGCCGGCAATGCGCTTTCCATCCACTTCGATCTCATTGACATCGCGCAACTCCGCATTCAGCCCAAGCCGCTTGAGAGTCGCCACAGGCGCAGACAATGCCATCTGATAAATATCTTTCAGCATGGCTGGCATCCGCGAGTGATGGAAGATGCATTGATAGAAGATCTGGTTTGCGTCGAGAAATGTCGCACCGCCGCCCAGTCTGCGCCGTAAAACGGGCAGTCCGCGGCGCTGACATTCGTCTGGGTCGAAGATGCTGCTCAACGATTGGTGATATCCCAGACACAAATACGGCGCGCTCGGACTGCAAAGAATGATGGTGTCGGGCTCATCTACACTCATCCGCTCAGCCAGCATGTGATAGACCGCTTGCGTTTGCAGCGGCGATACCAGCCCAAGACGAAGGAGACGGATGGGATTCATTCAGCGTTTATCAATTAATAACGGGCAAAGAATGACTGACAACTGGCGAATCCAAATTCGCCCAAACTTCTTCAAGTCTCATTTCCTGGCGAATGATTACCAGATCTTCCATGTTTGGAACGAATGGATAATCGCGGTATTCCTCGCCAGGGCGGTAGGATCCATACGGACGGTTGCACGCCACTTCGCCCGCGCGATCAGGACAACCATTGGTCATGAACGGCAAGCCTGTATTGACCGCGACTTCGACCACCGTATCTGGCGCATCAAGTCGGGCAATGTTTCCGCCATCATCAAAGGACACAGCTTCACGCGGCAGACCTTGATTTTCGATCAGGTGCTTCACCAACTGAATCCGCCTCATGCGGTGAATGGGCGAGCGGGAGAGATCCTGCATGACCGTTCCAGGTTCAGGATTGAACGAGAACAAATAGCCCGCGATCTGTTCCTCTTTCAACTGATAGAACATGTCCACGAGTTCTTTATCCGTCTCACCCAAGCCGACAATGATGTGGCAATTGACCTTCATCGCGCCGTAAATTTCACGCGCCGCGCGGACGATTCGCCAGTGATATTCCCAGTTATGCGGACCCTTTGTGCCGCGTCCGCGAGTTTCTTCGAACAGGTCTTCCGTCACCGCATCCAAACCAACGCCGATGATGTCCACGCCCGCTTCTTTGATGACGTGCAGGCGTTCTTCGTTCAACGTGGTTGCGCTCACCAAAGCGGACATCGGCACTTGAGGCGCGGGCTTCTTCACACGACGGATCATATTCACCAGATCGTCATAGGCGCGGTGATCCTGCACCTGTGAAATGCACACCCGTCCCACTCCGCCATTGGCTTCGCGTTCGGCGATCTTTTCAGCGACCAGATCGGTTGGGTACAGAGGCCATGCCACGCGGATGAACGTATTTTCTTCAGGTGTGCCAGGACGTTCACGGGCGAGTCCGCAGTAGGTGCAGTTGGCATAACAACCTTCAGGGTAATTTTGCAGAAGGTTGATACAGTTGCAATTACAGCGATTGATTCGTCCAGGCTTCAATCCCAACTCAATTGCCGCCGCCATACTGATGCGGACGTAATCTGGGCTGATCTGGTATTGCTCGGCTTGCTGGTCTGATGGAACGGTAACTTTTGCCATGAGGTCTCCTAAATGCCCTCATCCCCAGCCCTTCCCCCGAAAGGGGAAGGGAGTCCCCTCTCCTTTCGGGAGAGGGTTAGGGTGAGGGAAAGATTTACCACGTCACGCCGCAACAGGCGTTGATGAACTTCGGTTGCAAACCATTTTGTCTTGCATATTCAACGATCCCATTGGCAGGATACGCAATGCCATTCAAGCCTGCGTTAATTGCCAAACGGTCGATCTCAAGCTTCAAATTTCCCAGCGGGCGGGCGCAACCCAGCATGACGGGCGTAGACGGCAACGCCTTGCGCGATCTCTCGAAGAACGCGCCGATCTCCTCCAACGACGGCGGGGTGACGCCCATCATCGGCGTGCCTGTCAATGGCATGAGCACCACCAGCACCAGCGTCTTCGGCGGGTGGCGGATGATCATGTCCAATGCATTTTCTTCGCCGAGCATCTTCCCAAAGTGCAGCCCCAAAATAATGTGCGGAATGGTCGGCACTTTATTTTGCTCCAGCCATGCCAGAGAATTTTCGTAATCTTCGGGGTCAGAATCCAAATGATAGACTTCGCGCATCGTATCGCGATGACCGATGATATCTATCATCGCGCCATCAATGCCCACTTCGCCAAGCGCGGCGCAGGTCTCTTCATCGGGCAACCCAGTATGCACACGGATCGCCAGCCCCAGTTCCTTACGCACACGGATCATATCGGGCACATGCGCGAGCAGCGGCACACGTCCGCGTTTGTCACTGCCGCCAGAGATCAAAACTCCACGCGCGCCTTTTGAAGCAAGGTCTGCACACAGGTCAAAGAGCGAGCCATCATGTTGGCGCAGATCCGCCATGCCATGCAACACATTCGTCTTGCAATGCTCACAACCCAGCGCGCATGCCGTCCCCGTCACGCTGATCGAAGCAAACTCGATCGCGTTCTGAGTCTCAAATTCATCGGTCTTATATCGCCGCAACCCAGGTGCATGGAACGTGATCGCATCGCCAAAATTCGCGCGGCGGATCTCCAAACATTCCGTGGTCACGCTCATCGACTCAGCGATCTGGATCAACTCAGGCATGAACTCCTCCTCCAGGATTGACATAACAGCCATACGGATCCGCCCGCATTTGACTCTCTGCCACGCGGGCGCGGGATACCGCCTTCATCACCGCTTCAATCACGACCTCGGGCTGGATCCCGTTAAATTCACTTTGCCTACTCTGAAAAATTGTCCTGATCGTCGCCGCGACCTTTTCTGGCTGGCTCGCATGCCACCTCAACGACGCCTCCAGATCTGCGATTGCATTTTCCGACGCGAAGAAATCTCCGCCGATGAACGCGGCTTTGATCATTCCGCCCGCCATCGTCACGCTGACATCAATCAGCCCCGCTTCGGTTTTGATCTTCACCGAGCCGTTGCTATCTGGCACGGATGTGGTTTGATGAATCCAATCGTCAGTTCGGTATTTTTCGTTTTCGAGTTTCGCAATATCGTCGAGTTCGTCGCGGGTAAAACCGT
>VGOX01000415.1 GCA_016875755.1 Chloroflexota bacterium | reverse complement strand
AATCTTCCACGCGTGCCTGTGTGATGGGGCCGTAAATGCCGTCCACATTGAGGTCGTGTCCGTGGGCGCGTAAAAGATGCTGAATGGCGAAGACTTCGTGCCCTGTGTCATTGATCTTGATGGTGGGCCAATCTGCTTCAGCTACTGCAACGGCTTTGATCTGTACCCAGAATGGACCTGTGGAAAGTGCAAAGATGACACCATTGGCGTCTTTTAGTTTCCAGTTACCTTTGTAGGTGCCGGGGGAAACTGGAGCTTTGAGGTCAACAGATACATCGATGGTCTGTCCGGGAGCGACTGTTCCATTGGTCAACTGCTGCGATGAAGGACCGTTCATCTGGTCGCCTGAGTCGAAGATGATCTGGTAGCCTGATGTCCATGTGCAGGTGCCAACGTTTCTGAGACGCCACGTTTTCGTGAATCCTTTGTTGACTGTGATATTGGTGTTATCTGGGATGGTGACATCCGAAACGAAGGATGCCTGATTGCAGACTGGCGTGTTTGTGGCAGCAGATGCCTGGGTTGCTGTAGCAATCGCGGAAGTAGGGAGCGGCGTACTCGTTTCCGCTGGGGTGGTGGCTGGTTGACCTTCCGAATTGGCGGCGGCGGTGATCGTCATCGCTGCTTGGGTGAAGATCGATCCTTCCGGGGTTGGGGTTGTTCCTGCGGGCAGGTTGCACGCGAAAATAAATACAGTAAATAGTAGGAATATTAATGGCGATCTTTTCTTCATGACTTTCTCCTTTTCACTTGTAGTGTAGCAAACCTGCTTCAAATATTCAATTTGACCTTGGTACTAAAAACGCACGAAAAGGGAAAATATCGTTCCCCCATTGGTCTTGTTTGGAATAATAAATCCCCACTTGAGAATTTCAAGAGGGGATTTATGGTAATTGCTACCAGTGATTTTTTATTCGATGATGTTGATCGGCAGAGAGTTATTTGTCCCCAATGCAGAAACAGAAACTTGCTGGGCGATCTTTTGGGCGATCTCGGTGAACGCTTTTGCAACGGGAGAATCGGGGTAACTGACCACGATCGGTTTGCCGCTGTCACCGCCGATGCGAACATTCTGGTCGATGGGTATTTTGCCGAGGAAAGTTGTCTCGGTGGCTTGTGCCAGTTGTTCACCTCCGCCAGAACCAAAGAGGTCCATACGGGTGCCGTCGGGCAGGTCGAGGTAGGACATGTTCTCGACAATGCCGAGGATGGGAACTTCCAGCGTTTTGAACATGTTCAATCCGCGCCCCGCATCTTCGAGCGAGACGAGCTGAGGCAGTGTCACGATGACAGCGCCACTGAGGGGCAGAGCCTGCGCGAGCGAGAGCGCGGCGTCGCCTGTGCCGGGCGGCAGGTCGATAATGAGATAATCCAATTCGCCCCATTCCACATCGCCCAAAAATTGACGAATGGCGGAGTTGAGCATCGGTCCGCGCCAGATGAGGGGTTGACCGGGTTTCACGAGCAGACCCATCGAAACCATTTTGAGTCCGTATGCTTGCGCGGGCAGCAGACGCTGACCATCAGGTGGCGGGAGTTTTTCCACGCCGAGCATAGTGGGGGTGTTGGGACCGTAAATATCCGCATCCATCAAGCCGACGCGTGCCCCAGTCATTGCCAGTGCCACCGCCACATTGACGGAAACGGTAGATTTTCCCACGCCGCCTTTGCCAGAACCGATCGCAATCGCATTGCGGATTGGCATGTTGACCAATCCGCGCATACGCCCATCGTTGGGGACGTCCGAGTCCATTTTGATCTCGACGGTTTTGATGCCGTCCACGGTTTTGAGTGCGTTGCGGCAGTCCGCTTCGATCTTGCCCTTGAGTGGACAAGCGGGAGTGGTGAGCATAACACTAAAGGAAACTTTGTCGCCTTCCACTTCCAAATTGCGGATCATGTTGAGTGTGACCAGATCCTGTCCGAGGTCAGGTTCCTGTACCGTACCAAGTGCTTTTAGAACAACTTCTTTTGTAATTGTCATTTGATTTACCCATTAAAAAAATTTGTACCACGGAGATGGTTGAACACGCAGAGTTTGCACTCTGCATTTTCAGCAGTCTCCGTGGTTTTATTTCTACGCGGATGGAGCGGCGGCGGGAGCACCAGCAGACTTGGCGGCTTTGGCGGCTTCCTTTGCCTTGCGGGCTTCTTCTTCGCGGTTGTAATTCTGCGGACGAATCCCTGCGTAATACGATGCAGGCTTGAGCAGTTTTTCAAGCGGATACACGTTGCGGGTATACGAGGCGATGTCGAAATCGTGATCCATCTTGATGGCGTCAAACGGGCAGTATTCCGCGCAGAAACCACAGTTCATGCAGATGTCCATATCAATGTAGAACTGGGCGGGCTGCGGAACGGGCTTGCCGGTATTCGGGTCGTTGGTACGCACGATCCAGATACATTGAGGCGGGCAGACCTTGGCGCAAATACCGCAGGAGGTGCAGCGCACTTCCTTTTTGCCTTCTTCGCCCTCATCGTACACGAGGAAGGGAACAAAGCGGAATTCTTCAGGAGTGAGCAACTGCTCTTCAGGGTACTGCACAGTGAAGATACCACGTGTATCCTTGCTGGAGCGGTGAGCCACACCCTCGGCAGAGTAGTAGCGCTTCTTGCCGCGCATCCACCAGGAGATGTCATCGAGGTAGGTGTCCCAGAAGCGCTTCCAGGTTACGCCTAATCCTTTTAGTAAACCTTTTCCATACATAATTCAATTCTCCTATCTATCCACTTCGCCCATGACGGGGTCGAGCATTGCCAGCAGGGCTACGAAGTCAGCGATCTTGGTGCCTTTGCACATGGTTTCGACAGCTGTGAGGTTGACGAACGATGGGGCGCGGACATGATAGCGATACGGATTGGGCTTGCCGTTCGAGACGACATAGAAGCCGAGTTCACCCTTTGGAGATTCAACGCGACCATACGCCTCACCCGCAGGAACGCGGACCTGGTATTGTGGTTTCTGTGAGTTGATCGGCCCTTCGGGGATCTGCTTGAGCGCCTGCTCCAAAATGCGCAGGGACTGGCGGATCTCATCGAAGCGAATGAGGTAGTTATCATACATGTCGCCGTTATGGCGGACCGCCACATCAAAATCAAAACGGTCATACACCGAATACGGGTCGGCGCGGCGCAGGTCATACGGCACACCCGCAGCACGGAGGACAGGTCCCGTCACCGAATGGCGGATGGCTTCTTCAGCGTTCAG
>VGOX01000414.1 GCA_016875755.1 Chloroflexota bacterium | reverse complement strand
AATTATGAACTGCTCGGGTCGCGGATCAACCAGACCGCCATGCTTGCGCCGACGAACGCTGCAAGAATTAACACCACGACAAGAATCCGTGAAGAGGAGGTGCTGGTTGGAGCGGCTGTTTCAGCGGTTTCCGATGTAGGAGAAACAGAAACCTGCATCGGCGTGGGTGAAGCGGAGAATGTCGCTGTCGGTATGGGGGTTTCGGTGAGCATGGGCGTCATCGTCACCTGCGCCACAGACAGGGCAGGCTGGGTGGCGGCTTTCAGTACGAGCAATTGCTGCCCTTGATATACGACCATGTATTCGCCAAGGTTATTCAGCGCTTGAATGTTCTTGATGGTCGTTCCATATTCGATCGCAATGCTCCACAGGGATTGTCCATATTGCACCGTGTGCATCACATCACCATCCGCCCGCGCCGTGCTGACCGCCACTGGCACCATGAACTGACTCACCCCAGCCGAGTCCCCCACCCCGCCGGGGACGCTGGTGAGAATGGTCGAAGCATTATCCTGCATTTGTCCGCTGCCTGTTGCGGCAGCGGTATCGACTGCATAATAAAAAGCGTTATTCGCGCCTTGCGAAATGCCCGCGCCGATATGCGTGAAATTTCCCGAGAGCATGGTGTTCATGTGCGCGGCATCCTGCCAGCCAGGCGGGACACCATTCCAATTAAGATAGCCGTTGCTGTACAAAATATTTTCAGCACGAAAACCACCGAGCGAAAGGTCGCCTGCCAGCGGAAAGCCAAGCGCGAGCAATTGTTGGGTGTAGGTAATTCCGCCGGGGCGGGTGTGCGTCACATTGCCTGTGGCGGCCATGTAATCAGCCTGTGATTGAGCAGCTTGATTTAAGATGGGGTGTACCGACAAAGCAGGCAAGCCATTGGAAATTCGTAAATTATTCACCACCGCGATCAACTGACTCGGCGTTGAAATCTGCTCACCCAGCGGGCGCGCAGAAACTTCCTTTGGCAGGAAAAGGCTCAATGCAAAACCAAACAGCAGGAGCCAGATTATTGAGTGGATGGGCTTTCTCATAACGTCATCTAACCTTCGATTTCAAACAAGCAGTTTTTTCAAAGCGAACAACAAACGATCTGTATCGCGGCTGGAATTATATCCCTGGACGGAGAGACGGATTAATTTGTTCCCTTGCCAGTCGATCAGCGGAATCTCCACACGGTATTCATCATACAACTTTTGCTTCAAGGCTGCGATGTCCACATCCGCTGGCAGGGTGGACACTGTCATTTGGGCGAACCAGATTTCAGGGTCGGAATGAAGCGGGGCTTGTCCCGTCAGCTCATGGATTCTTTTCCACGTATCCACTGCCAGACGATGACATGCGCTTCGAACCTCCGCCCAGTCATGCTCCTGTTGAAATCGTATTGCCATCGGGACGGTTAAGAACGCCGCCAAGTCACGCGTGCCCCACCACTCGTTATGGTCGATGAAAGTCGACCCGCTCGGTGTCAGCGACTCGTAGCCCCATGAAACCACCAACGGCTTGAGCAAATGCTGCATTTCGGGACGCGCATATAAAAAGCCCGCACCCTTCGGCGCACACAGCCACTTGTGTAAATTTCCGCCATAAAAATCCGCGCTGAGCGAATCGAGATTCAGCGGTATGTGACCAGCCACATGCGCCCCATCGATGATGGTGATAATGCCTCGCTCGCGCGCACGCTGGATGATTTTTTCAACAGGAAAAATTGTAGCCGTCGGAGATGTGATGTGGCTGAGAAAGATCACCCGCGTTTGGGGTGTCACCGTGCGCCAGAAAGACTCAACGAGATCAGCCTGCGAATCCAAACTCACAGGATGATTGATGTAGGTAAAACCGTGTTCTTTTGAAAGAAATCGCCATGTGCGATCCATCGCGCCGTATTCATGATTCGTCGAAAGCACCTCGTCGCCCACGCCCAACTCCAACGAACGCGCCACAATATTCATGGAGATCGTCACATTTTGGGTGTAGACCAAATTCTCCGCCCGTGTACCGAGATATGCCCCCAACGCCTCCCGCGACTCACGCATTAATCTATCATGCCACCTGCCGAGAAATTCAACAGGCTGGTTTTCCAACTCATGCTGCCAGCGTTGATATTCCTTGAATACAGGTTTGGGCGTCGCGCCGAACGAGCCGTGATTAAGAAAGGTAACAGAGGGGTCGAGCAGGAAATGTCGTTTGAGGTTGAACATTTCTTAATATTAATCTAAAAACGAATACCAAGGTTGGGCGAAACACCAAAAAATAGATATTGTTATAATCCTTCTCATGCGTTTCAACTTATTGCGACAATCCGACATCCCTGAAAAATACCGTTCCAACTTCACAAACCTCTACCTTGATATTGCCTGGTTTGGTGTATTGAGCGGCACTGCCATCAACTTTCTAAACGTCTATGCCACACGCCTCGGCGCAAGCGGCTTACAGATCGGCTTGCTAACTGCCATGTCGGCTGTTGTCAGCCTCTTCCTCGCCATCCCTGCAGGGCACTGGATCAGCAAACGGCAAACAGGCAAGGCAGTCTTCTGGTCTTCCATCGCCTTTCGCATCGGCTACTTTTTGTGGATCCCCCTCCCCCTGCTCTTCAATGCCCAAGGACAGATCTGGGCGTTGATCATCCTGACCTTCCTCATGGCAATTCCCCTCACCCCGCTTGGCGTCGGCTTCAACGCCCTCTTCGCCGAAGCCGTCCCAGACCGCTACCGCGCGCGCGTGGCAGGCACGCGCAACATCACCTTCGCCATCGCCTACATGCTCACTTCGCTGATCGCAGGCTACCTGCTCAAAGCCATGCCCTTCCCAACAGGCTATCAAGTCGTTTTTGCGATTGGAGCCATCGGCGCGGCGATGAGCAGCTACCACATCTTCCACATTCGCCCCGTGCATGATGACACCGCCCCGCTTCCGACCGCGCCGCAGCCTGATCCTGAACCTAAACCAGACCCTCCCCGCGGCATCGCGGCCGCCCTGCGCCTCGACATTTGGGCAACGCGTTTCAAGAATGTCCTGCTGGCATTGTTCTTTTTTCATCTCGTACATTATCTATCCAACCCGCTGTACCCGCTCTTCAATGTACGCGTTCTCAATCTGAACGACAGTCACCTTGGGAATGGCATGGCATTCTATTATTTATCCGTCCTGCTTGCGTCCACACAACTGGGGCGTCTTGTAAATCGTTTCGGTCATAAAAATGTGACAGGTTGGG
>VGOX01000413.1 GCA_016875755.1 Chloroflexota bacterium | reverse complement strand
TGGAGAATATCAGGCGTTGCATCCCTACATTTCGAATGCCAGCAGGGAGCAGGTGCAGCGCGTGCATCGTATCAAACGCCGTGTGCATGTGTGGACGGCGAACACACCTGATGAAATTACCCGCCTCAAAGAATGGGGCGTGGACGGTATTTTCACCGACGACCCTGCAACGGCGGTGCGCGCACTCGGGAGGGGCGGTTGAATTTTTCCGAATGCCGGGAGCAGGCTTCGGCGGTGGGCGAAGCGAAAATGACGTCGTTCTTTGAGCGGCGTCCATTTTGTCTTAAAGTCCAGTTGTGTTATAAGAGGGGACGATGCGTTTAGTCCGAGTTGGTCTTTTGTTGCTGTTTCTTATTACGCTCATGCCTTTGCCAGTGCAGGCGCAGACTGCCACACCGCCTGTCGAAGTGCGGGTCATTTTGAATACAATGGCTCCCGAGGAAAGGGTTGGGCAGTTGTTTTTGGTTTCGTTCAGTGGGACGGATGCAAGCACGGAATCGCAGATCTACGATCTGATCACGCGCCGCCATGTGGGTGGGGTGATGTTGATGGCCGAAAACGATAATTTTTCAGAAGGCGATACGCTGGCGCAGACGCATCAGTTGATTGGTGATTTGCAGCGATTGGAATGGAATGCAAATCTGAATTCTTTAGCTGACCCTGAAACAGGGGCGGAATTCAATCCTGTTTATATTCCGCTATTCGTTGGTGTCGCGCAGGAGGGAGATGGTTATCCAACGGACCAGATACTGAACGGGTTGACGCCTTTGCCAAGCGAGATGGCGATTGGTGCAACTTGGAATACATTGCTTTCAGAGCAGGTGGGAATGGTGCGCGGCAGGGAGTTGACGGCGCTTGGCTTTAACCTGTTTATGGGTCCTTCGCTGGATGTGTTGGAGATGCCCTCCGTTTCAGGCGGTGACTTGGGACCCCGCGTCTTTGGCGGTGACCCGTTTTGGGTGGGTGAAATGGGACGCGCCTATGTGGCAGGGTTACATCGTGGCAGTAATGGACAGATGCTCGTTGTTGCAAAGCATTTCCCTGGCGTGGGCGGCGCAGACCGCCTGCCAGAGGATGAGGTTTCCACGGTCCGAAAATCGTTGGAGCAATTGAAGCAGATCGAGCTGGCTCCATTTGTGGCAGTGACAGGCTCAACCACGCCCGCTGACTCCATTGTAGATGGTTTGCTTGTTTCGCACATTCGTTATCAGGGCTTTCAGGGAAATATCCGTGCCACCACCCGCCCGATAAGTTTTGACCCGCAGGCATTGAGCCAGATCATGGCGCTCCCGCAATTCCTGAATTGGTATGCGGATGGCGGATTGTTGATCAGCGATAACCTTGGCGTGAAATCGGTCAATGATTTTTACACTTCCGGCGGTGGGCAGTTTTCGGCGCGGGTTGCTGCACGGGACGCTTTTCTGGCTGGTAACGACATGCTGTATCTTGGAAATATCCGTTCCAGTGACGCACCTGATTCATACACGACGGTGGTTCGCATTCTGGATTTCTTCGTTCAAAAATATCGTGAAGACCCTGCGTTTGCCCAACGTGTGGACGCTTCTGTTGCTCGCATAATTGCCGCAAAACTTGAACTCTATGGAAGTTTCACATTTTCCAATGTCCTCGTAAATGACGGTGCTTTGGATGAATTGGGTAATGCATCGGATGTGACCTTTGCGGTGGCGCGTAATTCCGCCACCTTGATCAGCCCCGATTTGCAAGACCTTGCCACGGTGATGCCCGTTCCGCCCCAGCCGAATGACAGAGTCGTTTTTATTACGGATATTTCCAGCGTACGGCAATGCTCCGAGTGTTTGCCCCAGCCGCAGCTGGGAGTGGATGCGTTGGAGTCTGCGGTGCTGCAGTTATATGGTCCGCAGAGTGGAAGTCAGGTAGAGGATTTCAGGCTGAATTCTTATTCGCTACAAAACCTGCAATCCTTGTTGGATATGCCTGACGACAATCAATTGTTCGGCGACGAGTTGGACAATGCCGATTGGGTCATCCTGTCGATCGTGGATGTTTCACAGGGGCAGGCTGCCCTTATCAGCCGTTTCTTCCGTGAACGCCCTGATCTTTTGCGTGACAAACGCGTGATCCTTTTTTCATTTGGCAGGCCGTATTATTTTGATACCACCACCATTTCAAAATTTACCGCATACTACGCGTTGTATAGCAAACAACCGCAATTTGTGGATGTTGCCGCCCGTCTGCTGTTTCAAGAGTTGACGCCTGTTGGATCGTCGCCCGTTTCGGTTTCTGCCATCGGATATGAATTGATCTCGGTCATGGCGCCCGACCCGGCTCAGATCATCCCGCTCTCTCTGGACCTGCCGCCTGCTCCTGCTTCAAATGACTCATTTCTCACCCCCGAGCCGACGCCAATCCCGCTCTTCCGCATCGGCGACACCATCGCAATACGGACAGGTGCGATTCAGGACAGGAACGGACGCCCCGTCCCTGATGGGACTGTGGTGCAATTTTCGATGCTGCTGACGGGCGAAGGCGGTGGAATTTTGCAGCAAGTGGAATCTGTGACGACGCAGGGTGTGGCGCGTGCCTCTTTTGGATTGGATAAACCTGGGTTGCTTGAAATTCGTGTCTCGAGCGAACCTGCTGTCATCTCTGAAGTGTTGCAATTGGACGTATCGCAATCGGGCGCAGTAGCGGTGACTGTCGTCGTCCCTGAGTTAACCCAATTGACTGAAGAAACCCCCGTGCCCGTTGTGGAAGAAGAACTTGAAGATCCGTATATTTCGGCTCAGGGTTATCCGCGTTTTCCCACATGGATGATTGCAATGTTCATCGTGCTGCTCAGTGTGACATCTGTGTATGGCATTGGTTCGCAATTCACCAACCGCCAGTCGGCGTTACGCTGGTCGCTGGGCATGCTGTTGGGCGGACTGTTATCCTACAACTTTCTTTCTTTTGGTCTCTTTGGTCTTCCCAATTGGCTGGTTGGCGCAGGGTTGAGCGGAGTGGTGGTTTTTGTAATTGCAGGGCAGGCGCTGGGGTTTGTAGGTGGATGGTTCTGGTCTCGCAAGTAGTACATTCGTCCAGTTCAAATCTTTCAAAAAAGTGATACCATCCTGCCCAGCTTAAAGGCAAGGAGATGAAGGCATGGCTACCCAGAATAACAACAAAGCAAAACAACCCCCTATTTTGTTCGATAAATCGCAAGCCATTATCAAAGCCCTGACCAAAAAACTCGGCGGC
>VGOX01000412.1 GCA_016875755.1 Chloroflexota bacterium | reverse complement strand
CGCGGCTACCTTTCCACTGCTCGCAAAAATGGTGTCAAGGCTCTTTCCGCTTTGCGCCTTGCCTTTACAGGTTCTCCTTTCTTGCCCGATTTTGTCGCTCCGCTACCCTGAGTAGTTACGAAATAATTGACGATGGTTTTATGGACAATGGTCTATCGTCCATCGTAAAAAGGATTTAAATGATTACCCTCACCAACCTCACTTACTATCCCATCAAAGCCTGTCGCGGGTTCGATGTGCCTGCCAGCAATATTCAACGCATGGGGCTTGAACATGACCGCCGCATGATGGTCATTACGCCTGATGGCGGGTTTCTCACCCAGCGTGAACATCCGCGGCTGGCGCTGATTACACCGTCCCTTAAGAATGAGGCGTTGACCTTATCCGCGCCCAATTTCGATTCGCTTCAAATTGGTATCCAAAAAACGGGCACGCCCACGCCTGTGGAGATTTGGGAAAGCAAAGGCGTGGATGCCATTGATCAGGGCGATGAAGCCGCCGCATGGCTGTCTGATTGGCTGGGCATTTCAGTTCGGCTCGTCCACATTGCGGATGGTTTCAAACGCAAACTGAATCCGAACTACGCCATCAACACAGATGACCACACGGGATTTGCAGACGGCTACCCGATTCTGATCATCTCGGAAGAATCGCTTCAAGACCTTAACGGGAGGCTTGATTCTGCTCTCCCGATGAATCGCTTCCGCCCAAACCTTGTGGTCAAGGGCTGTAAGCCGTTCGCGGAAGACATGTGGAATCGCATCCGCATTGGTGCGGTTGAGATGGCATTGGTCAAGCCTTGCCCGCGCTGTGTGGTGACGACGATCGACAAGGAAACATTGAAGAAAAACAAAGAACCGCTCAAAACATTGAGCAAATACCGCAACCATGAACTTGGCGCGATCTTTGGGATGAATACGATTCCCCTGAACGAGGGAAGAATCGAAATCAATATGGAAGTGGAGATCTTAGAATAATGGAAAAAATCATCATCGACATCATCGGCTGGACTGGCACGATCCTGTATCTCATTGCCTATGGAATGGTCTCCGCCAAAAAAGTAGAAGCTGATTCGTGGGCGTATCAGGGCATGAATTTCGTAGCAGGGACGATGCTCATCATCAACACGCTATATTTGCAAGCATACCCATCTGTCGGATTGAATGTCGCCTGGGTTGGGATTGCAGTGGTGACGTTGGGAAGAAAAGCACTACAAAAGTGAGGCTGAGTATTTATCCGCAAACAGCGCAGGTTGACCGCCTGTATGCCAGAACAAAATCGTTTCATCCTTCTTGAAAAATCCTTTGCGGATCAGGTCGATCATCCCAGCAGCAGCGCGTCCTGTGTAGACGGGGTCAAGCAGCAAACCTTCATGTTTTGCAAATAAGTGTATCGCTTCGCGTTCGCCTTCGCCAAAGACGCCATAGCCTGCCTGACAGTAATTTTCTGTTGCCAATACATCGTTACAAGAGAATTGAATCCGCTCGCCAAGTTTTTCACTGGCACCTGAAGCCAGATCAGAGATGTGTGATTTCAGTTCTTCTTCAGGTTCGTCAATGCTGATTCCCAGCACCTTACCCTTGAACCCAAACAAACGCTGACCCAACACCAGCCCCGCATGTGTCCCGCCTGAAGATGTGCCGAAGACGATCCAATCTGCATGCACGCTCTGCTTCATGAATTCTTCCATCGCAAAGGTGTAGCCCATTGCACCCGTCGGACTGGAACCGCCATACGGAACCAAATATGGTTTTTTCCCCGCCGTAATAGCATTGTCAAAAGTTTTCTGTAATATTTCGTCACGAAAAGCGCGGTCTTCGACAGTGATGATCTCCGCACCGAAGAGTTGGTCGAGTAAAAGGTTGGCAGTTGCTTGTTGCGGCTTGACACCAGTCAACACCAACTTACATTCAAAACCATAACGCGCCGCTGCCGCCGCGGTCTGACGGCAATGATTGGACTGCATTGCCCCGCCCGAAATGAGGGTGTCCGCGCCTTGATCGCGCGCTTCGGCAATGAGGAATTCCAATTTGCGGGTCTTGTTGCCACCGAACGCCAACCCCGTCTGGTCGTCACGTTTGACGAAGATACGCGGTCCATTCAGGGCTTTGGATAAATTTGGCAGTTCTTCAATGGGCGTAGGAAGGTGAGCGAAGTTCAAGCGTGAAATAGTCATTAGGCACCTCCAACAACTTGTTTCGTTTTTTCTTTTCCTCTTGACCGCATAAAATTCAACACACGCGGCATCACGTCCGAGTACATCGAGTACCAGAATTTGCTGGGTGCAAAGTCATACGCGCCGAGTGTCCGCACCACATCGCTGCCTAAGCCTTCCTTGAAGCGGTACACACCCCACATCGAGTCGCTTTCGTCGAAGACATCTGGCGCGCCCCACAGGTCGTAGGTCAAGCAGCCGTGCGCCTTGGCATGCTTCATCGCCGCCCACTGCAAAAGATAGCTCGGCATTTTTTCACGCTGAGCATTGCGCGACATGCCATAGACGTAATATCCACGTCCAGCAAACATGAAAAGAAATATCGCCGCCACCGCTTCCCCATCCACTTCGGCGATCAAAGGGACGGTGGACGGTTGACCGTGGGCGGTAGATGACATGAACAACTTCCAAACCGTCATGTAATATTCTTCATCGCGAATCACAAAGCCATCCCGCACAGACGTTTCGGCATACATCTTGTAAAGCATCCCCAAATCCTCTAATTTGCCTACGCGCAAAGACACACCCTTCTTCTCGGCGAGGCGCACGTTATAGCGCGTCTTCTGCTTCATGCGCATGAGGATTTCTTCTTCACTGGCAGATAAATCCACCATGACTGTATTGCGGAACTGGATCTGGTCAGAGGACTCCACCCAGCCCCTGCGCTTCAAATCGGACATCACAGCCTGTCCGCTGTTTTCTGTGACCTCATCCACGCTGGCAGGGACACCGCGCCCCAGCACCACATCCGGGTCGAGTTTCAGGAAGATCGCACCCTGTTTCTTCGCAAAGGATTGCAGGTCGTCCAGCACACGCTTGCGAAGGGACTCATTCATCCAATCCATGAGCGGACCTTTGGGAGCGTAGAAAATGGAAAAGCGGCGGAAGGCGGTGCGTTTTAGGATGAGAGCAGCGGCGACAACCTTGCTAATTGGTAATTGGTGATTGGAGGATACAGAAAACTTTCCGTCCTCCGTCCAGACGGCGTAGTAGGGAACCCAGCCATACTT
>VGOX01000411.1 GCA_016875755.1 Chloroflexota bacterium | reverse complement strand
GCAGGTCACCGCCTTCGTTGAAGAGATGCGGTTTGATGGCGGGGAATTGCGCGGTCAGGTCAGTGAGCGCTTCGGCAATGGTCGCGCCGCTCACATTGACTTCAGATTGTCCGCCTGTGTAAGCACTCAGCGGAGTCGGGATTCGTAAAACAGTCATGTAGATTGGGTCTCCTAAAAAAATATTTTGACGATAGATGATTGACCATGGACGATGGAAAACTTTTTATGGTCTATCGTCCGCGGTCTATGGTCTTATAAACTCTTCACTTGCTCCAACAATTTTTCAAGGCGGGTCACCCCGTTATTGACATATTTCGCCGCGCCATTTTCATCAAGCAGAAAGGTGGTCGGGACGCTCATCACGCCCCATTTTTGTGCGACATCGGGATGCTGGGTCGCATCAATCTCGATAACGTGGAGTCGTTCGCCGAGCAGGTCGGTCAGCGATTGCAGGGCGGGGCGTTGGACGGTTTTGCACGGCGCACACTCGGGCGTGGTGAAGTACACAATGGTCGGTTTGTTTTGCAGCGGCTCAGGGAGCGCATTCGCATGGTTACGGGCGCGCGCCAGCAAATGTTGATTGACAAGCCAATACACACCCAACCCAAATACTATGATACCGATTGTGAGCACAAAACGCAACAAAATCTCGGATGTCATGCTGTTGCTCCTGCTTTCGGTTTCATGCCAAGGAAGGTCCCTGCGGGCGGTTGTTTGGAAAAGCCTGGCAGGTTGAAACGTGCCAGCCAATAGTACATGGCACAGCCGACGCAGAATCCGCCAAAGGCGTTGAGCGCTGCCAGGGCAACCACGATCCAGACCACGGTCCAGCCGAGAAGCGAGGAGCCGAGGAACAGTGCTGCCGATCCATCCACCATGAAGAGAAATCCAACAAATTGGGCGAAGCGGTGCGGTTCGGGATTGTCATCCAACACATCGGGCTTCATCCACCCGTGCGGCTTGAGCATGGACGAATACACAAACCCGAAGCCAGGCTTTTTGATAAGCGAGCCGATGCCCATGGCCAGCGCGACGATGGCGGCGAAGACGGGCAGGTTGAGCAGGAACGCCAGAATGTTCAAGGCAATGATGATGATCTGGTTTGTTTTGAATGCGGAGTGATCTACTTTTGTTAAGGTTTGCGATGTCATATTAAAGTCCTTTTCATTATGTCACTGCGAGGAACGAAGCAGTCTCTCAATGTTTGGAGGTTGCTTCGGGCAAAATACAAGGACGCCCTCGCAACGACATTACGAAATCTTCAATTCTTCTTCTTCATACTTCGAGCGGTCTTCCATCAACACCCATGAACGGTGACTGACCGCCTTGCCGTTATCCACACGCGAAATGATGTACGAGAAAAATGGCTGCGCCCATTCCCGGTCAAATTCAGACGGCTCGTTCGGGCAATCGGGGTGCGAATGAAATACGCCGATCAAATCCACGCCCAATTCCGCCGCCTTCATCTCCGCTTTGAGAAAATCTTCAGGCGTGATCAAATAACGGTTATGACGCGCTTCGTCTTCACGCGCATTCGGCAGCGCAACGATCTCGCGCACTTCACCCGCCGCGCCGAGCAGAAAGCCCGCGCCCTCTTCGGGGTAGGCGGCTTCCAAATGCGCCGTGATTTTTTCGATCAGGTCAGTTGAAATCGTCAGCATTACTTGCCTTCCCACAAAGTTTTATCGCTCAAATATTTGTAGCCCGCATCGGGCAGCACGGTGACAACGACACCCGACTCCAATTCACTGGCGACTTGAAGCGCAGCGACGACAGCCGCAGCAGAAGATATGCCCACGAACAGACCTTCCTCCCGCGCCAGTCTTGTCACCATTGCATGCGCCGCCTCCGTCTGGACCTCGAGCGGGGTGCCCGACAGAGACTCATCATAAATCCCAGGCTTGATCGCGGACGGCATGTGCTTGAGTCCCTCCAGCCCATGAAAAGGAGCATCGGGTTGAAAGGCGATGGTTTTCACGTGTGGCAGTTGTTCGCGCAAATAGCGGCTCGTGCCCGTGAACGTACCCGAGGTGCCAAGCCCCGCCACAAAATGTGAGATTTGTTCATTCGTCTGGCAAAGAATTTCAGGACCCGTGGAACGATAATGCGCCTGCCAGTTGGCTTCGTTGTTATATTGATTGGCATACCAATATGCATCAGGGTTTTCCTGCGCCATTTCGCGTGCCTTGAGAATCGCGCCGTCCGAACCTTCGAGCGGGTCGGTGAGGATAAGTTCCGCGCCGAGGGCTTTGAGGATGGAAATGCGTTCGGGGCTGGCGCTGGCAGGCACCGCCAAGGTGACAGGGATTCCCAATGCCGCGCCGAAGGTGGCGTAGGAAATACCCATATTGCCAGAGGTTGAATCGAGCAGGCGTTTGCCGTTCTCCAAATCGCCGTTGATGATGGCATTTTGGATGATGTTCAGTGCGGGGCGATCCTTCACCGAGCCGCCGGGGTTGAACCACTCCGCTTTGGCGAACACCTGCACCCGTGGAGACAGGTCACACGTCACACGGCGAAGCGGAAGGAGCGGGGTATTTCCAACGTGATAGGCAAGACTATCCAGCGGAATGGTATTTGATTCGGTCAGTCTAAAGTCCAGTAAGGTCATGGTTTCTCTTAAATCAAAAGCAGTCAACGGGTAAACAAAAAGACGGCGAACAAACGCCACACATTGCAAAAAATTTTGCAAGCGGGGGTCGTATCTACCGTCTGATTCCGTTGACTGCGGAGGGAGAGTGTCTATCTCAGGCGGCGATTACGAGCCCCGCGATAGACACAAGCAATAGTTGAGTGTTTTCATAGGTTTCCAATTCGATGTGCGCTATTGTACGTATCTTACCGATTTTGTCAATATAAAAACTATCCCCCCGCAGCGGATGCCATGAGAATCACTTTATCATCTTCTTTTAATTCAGTATCCATGCCATTCAGATCGCGGATGTGCGTGCCGTTGACAAAGATGTTGAAATAACGGCGCAGGCTGCCTTTGGAATCGTATAGATGCGGTTTGAAGGCAGGATGGCGGGCAACGACATCATCCAGTAGTTCGGCGATGGTTGCGCCGTTCGCTTCAAACTCGCTCTGGTTATCCACGTAGAATTTCATGGGGGCGGGAACTTTTACAGTAGGCATGTAGGTATTTTAATCGAGGTTGAGGAATTGGCAGCTTGGTAAATTAAAAAATCGAGTAGGGAGCGGCGGCTAACCGCTCCCTCTCACACCACCGGACATG
>VGOX01000410.1 GCA_016875755.1 Chloroflexota bacterium | reverse complement strand
TGCAAAACGACGCAGCACCCGCCGCCGTGGTTTCTTTTTTCGTTTTTTCGGCGCGCTGGCTACGCTCCCGGCTGGTTTTCAGCCCAAGTTTTGGCTATTAATGAACGGCTTCTTGCAGAGGACTCATGAGTATCTCCTATTTCTAAAAATCTACGAGCCTGTTCCAGAATAATACTTCAATCCAAACTGCCAGAAGCGATAGCCGATGAACATCAGGAATGCCGCAATCAGCGGGCTGACCCAGGCAAGGTTGCCCATCTCGCGTCCGAGCAAATAACTGGCAGGGTAGAAGGATGCGAATCCGTAGGGGATGACCCAGGTGAGCAGGATCGAAATCGCTTTGGGGTAGATCGAAAGCGGGTATTGGGCAAACAGGTGATTATCAAAGACGAGGCGCGTGATCGGTACAGAGTCAATGATCCAGAACGAGGAAACGCAGGTGATGAGATTCAGTGCGATGAAAATAAATCCGCCGCTGATCACACCGACCGCCAGCATCGCCACCATGAGCGGCGTCCACGTGATGTCCAGATCCACCGAGGCTTTGACCACCAGCGCCAAGCCAACGATGAAATTGCCAACACCATCCTGACAGAAGCGATCCGCCAACAGGTGAAAGAGCGGGTCGATCGGGCGGACGAGGAAGCGGTCAAATCCACCTGCGCGGATGTACACACGCCCTACCGTCCACAGGTTATCGGCGAACATGTGATTGATGGACTTCGCCAGTGTGATGATGCCATAGACCATCAGCACTTCGTCATAATTCCAGCCGTTCAGGCTCGGCACGTTTTGCATCACCACCCACACTGCCGCGATGCTTGAACCCTGCCAAATGATGGTGGATGTTGCGCCCAGGATGAAACTGGCGCGGTATTCCATCAACGCTTTGAGGCGTTGGAGGAGGAACAGCCAATACAAACTCATGTAGCGGGTCATCTTAGCCTCCCTGCACCGTGATCTTGCGGACCGCCACGCGGAAGAACAGAGTCGAGATGATCCACATGCCGATGATCCATGCGATCTGAATGAGCCACAAACGCGGCGCATCGCCCAGCGGTGTAATACCCGAAAGTAGACCAATGGGAACCGCCAACGCCTGCGCGAACGGCACGCTCAGCACGATGCCGCGCAGCCATTCGGGCATCATCGCCAGCGGAACGAGTGCGCCGCTCAGAAAAAAGGTCATGCCTTCGATGAGCACACCCAAGCCCCAAATCTCGGTGGTGTAGAACGTGAAGCAGGCGAGGAACCAGGTGAAGAAGAACATCACCGTAAACCCAAGCAGGGCGGAGACCAGAAAGGCGAGCCACGTCATCAGGTCGGTGGGAATTTTCAAGCCGAATAGGAACACACCCAACAACAGGATCGGAATTTGCAGTGTCACCCGTGTGAGCACCGCGCCAAATTGCTGGACGTAATTCATCGCCTGAAAATTGACGGGGCGCAGCAGGTGATGCACCATCAATCCTTCACGCAGGTTGCTGCCGAATTCCCACACAAGGTCATTGCTGGCAAGCGGCATGAAAAAGAACGCCAGCAAAATGTAGTTGATGGTTTGCTCACGTGCCAGCCCCGAGATCACACCCGACTCAGCGTACACCGCATTCCAGAAAAAATACAAAATGGACATGCTGATGACGTTCATCACCAAGCCCGCCCAAAACCAAAGTTGATATGCCATGAACATCTTTGGGATCATGGCAAGCAGCGCCCCGTACACCGAGACGCGCCGTTGCAAGGTTTGCATCATCGCGCCTCTCTTTCCAGCGCGCCGTTGTAGATCTGTTTTACGATGTCTGCAAGGTCAGGTTCGGAAAGCGAGAAGTCGGTCACCTCGATCTGGTTCATTACCGCACTGGCTACCTTGCTTGCCGAACTCACTGTGCGGTCAAAACGGATGTGAACCTTGCGCTCCTCCGCGGATAAGACCTGCGCTCCATCGGGAAGTTGAAGCGACTTCGCTTCTTTCATTGTGTCGAAGCTGATCTCACGGAATTTGCCGAATCTCTTCTTGATGGTTTGAATCGGTCCGTCGTAGATGACCTGCCCATCGTCGATAATGATGACGCGCTGGCACAATTCCTCGATGTCGCCGAGGTCGTGCGTCGTCAGCATCACGGTCATGCCTTTCGCGCCGCATTCCGCCTTGATGAAATCGCGGATGCGCTCCTTGACGATCAAGTCCAGCCCGATGGTCGGCTCATCCAGATACACCACCTTCGGTTCATGGATGAGTGCGGCGGCAAGTTCCGAGCGCATCTTCTGTCCCAGCGACATATTCCGCACGGGCACATTGAGCAGGGCGCCGAGATCGAGCGTTTCGGTAAACTGGTCAAGGATGTTTTTGTATCGGTCAGGCGGCACATCGTAAATTTTTGCGATCAGGTTCAACGACTCGATCAGCGCGAGATCCCACCACAACTGCGTGCGTTGACCGAACACCACGCCAATGTCACGGGCGTTATCCACGCGCTGTTTGTGCGGGTCACGTCCCAGCACGCGGACTTCTCCGCTGGTGGGCATGAGCACGCCAGTTAACATCTTGATCGTAGTGGATTTTCCCGCACCGTTCACGCCGATATACCCGACGATCTCGCCTGCATCCACCTAAAAGTTGATGCCATTCACCGCTGTCTTTTTCTCGAACTGCGGGCGGAAGAGTCCGCGCACGGAGCCCCAAAAACCAGGCTCTTTCTTGGGTAGGTTGTAAATTTTCGTAAGGTCTTGCACTTCGATAACGGTCATTCGTTTGGTTCCTTAAAAGAGGTTTCCAACACAGGGAAAAGATTCTACACCTTTCCCGAAAAAAACAACCACTCTGGAGAATGGTTGTTTTGGTGATACCTTATTTACGTTTGGGGCTGTGTAAAAGTTCCCGATTGCCAGCAGGGTTTACGCAATCCTTTTGAGAATATGGTCGATGGTTTCATCCACGGTCTTGTCAGATGTATCCACGACCAGCCAGCCCTCGCGTTGTAGGGTTGGGACCACGTTGTTCAAACTCTCATACACCATGCGGATGCCGTCTGCAATGTAAGCGCTTGTAAAAGTATTACTCCGCAGAATGGTTTGTTAAGGTTTGTTGGCAGGTAAAATTGTTGGTCAAATCCAAATCAGGACAGATCGAATGCCAACCAATATCCACGAATGCCAATGTGCAAATTGTCTTGTGAACAGAGAAAATGCCGAATGGACAATCCATCATCAGATGAACGTGCTACTCAGCCGTTTGGATG
>VGOX01000409.1 GCA_016875755.1 Chloroflexota bacterium | reverse complement strand
CTCTGCCTGCAAAACCCAATTGCCGTTTTGTGTCCGTTGCCATTTTGCGGCATAGACACCCGAGGCGCGGACGAGATGGCCGTTAATTGAATACTCTCCTTGCCAGTTGCCGAGTTCTTCGGCGATACCCCAGGCTTCATTGGTGGTGATCTCCCGCGGGCTTCGACGATAGACGGCGGTTGGGTCGGTGCGGAAAAGATCTGCCCAACGTATTTCTTCCTCGTCGGCTCCGTGGAACTGGTCGCTGCGACCTGTGATGAGGTGATAGGTTGGCGCGAGCAACGGGCGAATTCCTTTAGGGTCTTTCTCCGCAATGGCGCGGTTAAACGCCTCGCGTGCGGCGCGGATGAGATCGGTGGAGGTGGGTTGGGTCATGATGGTTTTCCTTTTTATCGGACGATAGACTATCGACGATAGACGATGAATTTGCGGCGGTCGATGGTCTGTCGTCTATCGTCATTTTTATTCTTCCAATTTCCAAAGTTCACGCATTTCTGGGCTGGTCGTTAGCAATTCATCGAGCGTGCCTTCGGATTCAACTTTGCCGTCTTTGAGGACGATGATGTGGTCGGCGCGCCTCAAAAGCGGACGGCGGTGGGAGACGACGAGGCAGGTCAGTTCGTTGCCAGTTTCAAAGATGCGCTCCCAAAGTTGACGTTCGGTTTCCACTTCCAAGGCGCTGGAGAGATCGTCGAAGACGACCAGTTCCGTATCGCGGATGAACATGCGGGCAGCAGCGGTGCGCTGCGCTTGTCCGCCGGAGAGTTTGACGCCGCGCGCACCGACCATCGTTTCGAGATTGTCGTCGAGTTGTTCGAGGTCACGGTCCATAACGGCGAGTTTGGTCGCTTTGTAGATGTCATCGTCGTTGTGATTCAAGCCGAGCAAAATATTATTTCGCAAGGTGTTGCTGAACAGACGCGGGACTTGTGCTGTGTAGGCGCATTTTGGCGGGACGAAGATGTTACCCGCGTCGGTGATGACTTGCCCGTTCCAGCGGAATTCGCCAGAGTCGGCGGGGAGCAGACCGAGCAGGGTGCGCAGCAATGTCGTTTTGCCAGAACCGATGCGACCTGTGATAACTGTCAATGAGCCGCGTTTGATTTTCAGCGAAAAAATCTTGAATGCCGTTGACCGAACCAGGGTAGTGAAAGGTCAGATGGTCAGCGACCAGTTCGCTTAGTCGGTCAGATGCGGTTTTTTCTGGGTAGGTCACTTCGGGCAGGTCGCCATCCAAATCCACTTTGCTGTGTTCGACGAGCGCATCCAACGGGGCATTTTCCATCAGGCGGTACATGCGTTTGACGGAGACGTTCATTTGTTTGTAACGTGCCCAGAGCATGCCGCCGAAGGTGGTGAGATCACCCATGCTTTGCAGGAGATAGACGAAGAGCGAGAAATCGCCGAGGGTGAAGTTGCCCGTGCGCATGGACTGACCGACAAGTACAAGAATGACGCCCGTGCCGAGCGTGGATGTGTTGCGATAGATCGAACCGAGAATCTCGTCGAACAGATTTTCGCGGACGGTTAGCTTGCGGCGTTCGTCATTGATCTTGTGAAAGTGATTGATGATGTTCTTTTCAGCCGTTGCAATTTTCACCGCTTGCACCGCGCCGAAGAATTCACCGATGAAGCCTGTTACCTTGCCTGCGGATTGACGCGAGGCGCGGCGATAATGCTCGATGCGGCTGGTGGCGATATTTGCGACGACGCCAACGATAACCAACGGAATGAGCGCCATGATCGTGACCGACGGATTGATTCTGGTCATCAACACGATGGATACGGCGATGATTGCCAAACCAACCATCACGTCGTTGATCAAGATCACAAAGAGCGGCAACTCTTGCACGTCGCCTTTGAAGCGGCTGACGGCTTCGCCTGCCGAGTCGGGGAGTTGCGACGCGCCAGGGCGTTTGAGAATATGGGTGAGCAAATTCTTGCGCAGCAGTGTTCCCATGTCTGCAAAGATGGGCACGTCGGCATAGTAGAAGCCGTAGGTTGAGAGCAGACGCCCGAAGAACAGGGCGACGAAAAATGCGACGATTGCCCAAATGCCAAAGGCCAATGGCGCAGCGCCAGTCAGAAAGTCGAAAAAGGCTTTCATGATGAGCGCGGGTCCGACCTGCCAGCAGAAGCGGACGAGCGCAACGCTGACAAGGTCAACGAACCAGTACCAGGGACGGAAGCGGATAAGTTCAAACACAACTTTCCACGCGGGTAAGGCGGGGATGTTGAGGTCTTGTTGGTTGAGGGTGGTTTCGGTCATTGTAAATTCTTTCTTTACCACAAAGTGTTTTTTAGACGATTGACCATGGACGATAGACGATAAGAGCGAGGGCTATGGTCAATCGTCTGTCGTCCATCGTCCGTTACGCCAGTACTTCTTCCAAGCCCGTTTGCAGCAGTTGATAAAAACGCGAGCTTGGATTCGATGCCAATTCTTTGCGGTTGCCGTATTCGAGCACGGAGCCGTTGTCGAGGATCAAAACATCATCAGCGCGGTGCAAGGTATCGAGTCTGTGAGCGATGATGATGGCAGTTCGTCCTTTAAGTAATTTATTTATCGCGTGTTCGAGCTTTTGCTCGGTGGCAGGGTCGAGGCGGGATGAGGCTTCATCCAAAATCACCAGACCTGGATTTCGCAAGAAAACTCGCGTGAATGCCAGTAATTGCGCTTCACCTGCGGACAGGGATCTTGATCCTGTTTCCAGTTCAGAGTCCAGTCCGTTTGGCAGGGTTCGGAACCAGTCGCCGAGTTTGAGGTCTTCGAGTGTGGCGATGATCTTCTCGTCAGGAATCGAACGGTCAAAGAAGGTCAGGTTCTCACGGATGGAGGTGCGGAAGAGTTGTACATCCTGTGTGACGATGGCGATGTTCTGCCGCAGAGATTCCATTTGAATCTCGCGGATGTTTTCGCCGTTGATTTTTATACTGCCTTCGTTCACATTGTATAAGTTGAAGATCAGTCGTTGAATGGTGGTTTTTCCGCTTCCCGTGCGACCAAGTAGTCCCAAAACAGAACCAGCTTTCAAGTCCAGAGAGAGGCGTTTGATGACGGAGTCTTCATCGTTGTATGAGAAAGTCACATCCTTGAATGAAAGTGCGAGCGGATATGAGTCGATCACTTTACCTGTCTCATTCTTGGATTCGGGCTGGAACTGCTTGAACTCCGTTAATCGTTCGACACAGGCTCCAATCGTCTGAAAACTTTCGATCTCATGTGTCATCGCCCAGAACGGTTCTTCAAGTAGGTTGAG
>VGOX01000408.1 GCA_016875755.1 Chloroflexota bacterium | reverse complement strand
CCACGGGTGCATTTTCTTCGTTCATGGTCTACTCCTTGGTCTTCCTGATTTAATCAGATTTTTGACCGGGAGTTACACCTTATTTTTTCCGCCCTCCTGTCCCACTAGTTCTGACACGGGACAGTTACGATCGAGTTGGAGAAACAACCTGCTGGCTTACTCTGGGGCATGAGCACAGAAGTGGAAATCCAAACGAAATAATTGCATGTCATAAAGAAGTAAAATAAGCACGTTGGATGTTCAACCAACGTGCTTATTTCTTAAGGAGACATTCATGACCACCATCACTGTTATTGGCGCGGGCAGCGCCTCGTTTGGCGAAAATACGTTGTCTGCCATCATGCGCTCGAAGAAATTGAAATGCTCCACGCTGCGGCTTGTGGATCGCAACGCGCAAAGCCTCGATATTGTGCATCGCCTTGCAAACCGCTTGAACAAGGAATGGGATTCCCAATTCACCATCACCGCGCACACACATCACAAGGAAGCGCTCGAAGGCACGAATTTCGTTGTGTCTGCCATCGAAGTAGGTCCGCGTGAAGAATTATGGAAATCCGATTTTGAAATTCCGATCAAATACGGTGTACGTCAGCCGTACGGTGAAAACGGTGGTCCCGGCGGATTCATCCACGCGGCGCGCAATGTCATGCCTGTGCTTGAGATCGTCCGCGATATGGAACAAGCCTGCCCTGATGCGTGGTTCATCAATTTCACCAACCCAATGGTGCGCATCTGCGATTTGGTAAATCGCTACAGCAAAATAAAAGTCGTAGGTCTCTGTCATCAGATCTATGCAGGCTATGGCATGGTCGGAGTGGCGCTCGCCAAAGACCTTGGCATCGAAGTGCCTGAAGGTCTCGAAGGCATGCATGCCGATGTGATGCAGCATCCGCTTCAACAACAGGTCGTGCATCAGACTGTCCCGCTTGTCGATATCCGCGCGGCGGGCACGAATCATTTCACGTGGGTACTTTCTGTTCACGATAAACGTACAGGCGGGGATTTATATCCGCTGTTGAAAAAACGCTTCTTCGAACTCGATGGATCCTTTGAACCGCTGACGCGCCGCGTCTTTCATGACTTTGGCTTGTTCCCCGTACCCGGGGATACCCACCTCTGCGAGTATCTCCCGTGGATGAGCGACCCCGTCACCAAACCGTGGGAAAAGTTCAATATCCGCCTCTACAACTGGGAATTGATGGCGGGTGTCCGCGATTTCAGCCTCGACCGATTGAATGAAATGGCAAACGGCAACCTCACCGTTGAATCCCTGCTTGAAACGGATTCCGAAGGCGCGTTGGAGATGATAGAGAATATTGCCTTTGCAGGCAATCATTATCATCTTGCTGCGAACCTTCCAAACCTTGGGCAAATATCGAATCTTCCATTGGGCTCGATCGTGGAAACACCCGTCCACGTGAATGGCGCTGGGATACACCCTGTGCATGTTGGTGCGTTGCCCGAACCTATCGCAGAGCTATGCCGCCGCGAGTTAATGGTCGCGCAGCTTGGTATTGATGCGGTTGTAGAAGGCAGTCGTGAAAAAGCATTGCAATGTCTTTTGCTTGATCCCGTTGTCGCAGATATGGAAACCGCCGCATTGATCCTTGAAGATTACCTGAACACCTACAAGGAGCATCTTCCGCAGTTTTGGAAGTGATTATCATTCGTAGGAATAAAAGAGGCAGGCCCGCAGCCTGCCTCTTTTATCTTAAAAACGTTAAAGACCTTAATAATCTTAAAGAAATATTCTATTGTTCGATCCGATCAGGTTGTTTATGCTTATGATATTTTAAGATAAGTATATGTTCAAAAACCTTTACATAAACCATAAGTTGTATAAAATAAACATATAACAATAGTGTTATGTGTTAATTAAAAACATTGAATAAAAAAGAAAACATGATTCATTGAGATTGAATCAATATTATGCAGGTAAAGGAAGACAATAAAGGAAATAATCATGTACATTTGCGTATTGACAAGCATGCCAGACCCCGGCGATGTCCCGTATGATCCATCTCATTACATGAATGGGTTTCGTTGGAAACATTATCTGGTTCAACCAACAGATGTGGAAAAACAGATCAAGGATTTGCTTGATGAAGGTGTGGACGCCTTTATCAATCTTTGCGATGGTACAGCGGATGATGCGCTGTCCGGAATCGCGCTTGTCCATGCTCTCGAAAAATACAATGCTGCCTTCAGCGGCGCCGATTCGAAATTCTTCGATCCCACACGCGATGAGATGAAGAACGCCGCGCGACGCGTCTCTGTCCCCACCCCAAATTGGATCTTTGTCAACCGTGTGCAGGATGCAGAAAAGGTTGTGAAGCGTTTGAAATTCCCCATGCTGGTCAAGCCGCCGCATGGATATGCCAGTGTTGGCATCCGCCGCAATTCACGCGTTGAGAATATCGAACAATTGCGCGAACAGATCGAGCTTGAGATCAAGGAGTTTGGCCGCGCGCTCATTGAAGAATTCATCGAGGGTCGTGAATTCACCTGTCTGATCGCTGAAAATCCAGAGAACCCCAAAAAGCCGCTTACCTTTAGTCCGGTTGAATTCATCTTCCCCAATGGCGAATCCTTCAAGCATTACGAAATGAAATGGGTCGAATATGAAAAGATGTCGGTGGCGGTAGTGGACGACCCCCGCATCGACAAGATACTCCGCGAACAGACCGTCCGCGTCTTCAAGGAATTGGGCGGCAATGGCTACGCCCGTTGCGATTACCGTATGGATGCCGATGGCACTATTCACATGCTTGAGATCAACCCCAACTGCGGTATCTTCTACGCACCGCACGAGCCTGGCTCGGCAGACTTCTCACTCCTCAATGATCCCACCATCGATCACACCCGTTTTATGAAATTGATCATCCGCAACGCGGAGGCTCGTCAAACCCGCCGCGCTGCAGAAAAGATCATCAAGCGTCAGGCGCGCAAACAGCGGGTGCTTGAAGTCGAGCAGATGGCTTACACCTAAACAAAAAAATGGGACACGTAAAGTCAATACCATCGCCAATTAGGCGGTAGAAACTGGTTCAAAAGCGGGATGAACCATGCCCAAACGGGCAATTTGCTCGAAAATCTCAGCCAATAAAATGGCATCAGGTTTCTGCGGAAGTAATTTTGGCTCTCTGGTAGTTTGCGTGGTTGCCCCCAAATATGGGGGGTACAATTGGTAAAAAAAGCGGAGATTGAAGTGTGACAAATCACCAGGGTCTCAAATCACGAAATCTGATCACATTTCAATTG
>VGOX01000407.1 GCA_016875755.1 Chloroflexota bacterium | reverse complement strand
CACTGTTTCCAAAGCGCGCGTGACCTGCGAAATATTTTTTACGCTCTTAATTCGGAGCCGCATTTCACGAGCGGAAGCCATAGGTATAGTCCTCTAGTCTCTCTTTGTAACCTAGGCTGTCCAACCCGCGCGGAAGCTCTCGAGGGCTTTCGCAAGGGCTGCGCGGTTGTCGTCGGAGATGGCCTTCTTCGCCACAATGTCCTTGCCAACTTCCGGGTGGGAGGTTGCCATATAGCGGACAAGATCGGTCTGCCACTGCCCCATCTTTTCGACAGGCACATTGTCGGCATAGCCGTTGGTGCCTGCAAAGATGACGATAACCTGCTCTTCAAATTCCATGGGCTGATACTGCGGCTGCTTGAGAAGTTCCTGCATACGCTGACCGCGGCTCAACTGCTGCTGGGTCGACTTATCAAGGTCAGACGCCATCAACGCAAACGCCGCCAATTCACGATAGGCAGCCATGTCGAGGCGCAAGCGACCTGCAACCTGTTTCATCGCCTTCGTCTGAGCATCACCACCCACACGGGAAACGGAGATACCCACGTTCACCGCAGGGCGGATGCCCGCATTGAACAGGTTGCCTTCGAGGTAGATCTGACCATCTGTGATTGAGATAACGTTCGTGGGGATATAAGCAGAAACGTCACCAAGGAGCGTTTCAATGATAGGCAGGGCTGTGAGCGAACCACCCGTACCTGCAACTTTTACGATCTTGTGTCCATCGCCCAAGGCCTTGGCGGCTTCTTCTGCCTCATGCTTGGAAAGTGGACCTTCATACACTTTGCCATCCACGCCGTCCTTGGCGTTGGCAAGCTCATTGCTGTAATCCTTTTTGGTGATCACATAGCTGTTCGCAAGGCGGGCCGAGCGTTCGAGCACGCGGGAGTGGAGATAGAAGACATCACCAGGATACGCTTCACGTCCGGGCGGGCGGCGAAGCAACAGGGAAACCTGACGGTACGCCCATGCATGCTTGGAAAGATCATCATAAATGATGAGCGCGTCGCGTCCCGTCTCCATAAATTCTTCACCGATGGCCGTGCCGGAGTACGGAGCAATATACTGCAACGCAGCAGATTCGTCCGCGGCGGCAACCACGATGATGGTATGTTCCATCGCGCCGTTCTTTTCAAGAATGCCCAACGTACGGGCAACTGCGGCCTTCTTCTGTCCAACCGCAACGTAGATACAAACCACACCCTTGCCTTTTTGGTTGATGATCGTATCGATTGCAACAGCGGTCTTACCGGTCTGACGGTCACCGATGATCAACTGACGCTGACCACGACCAATGGGGATCATTGAGTCAATGGACTTAATACCGGTCTGAACCGGAGTATCCACATCCTGGCGCTGCACCACACCGGGAGCCATGCGTTCGATCGGGCGGAAACCCGTCGTTACAATGGGACCCTTGCCGTCGATCGGCTCGCCTAACGCATTGACCACGCGTCCGATCATGGCATCACCCACAGGGACAGAAGCGATGCGCCCAGTTCCGCGCACGGTCATGCCCTCGGTAATACCCTGATAATCACCCATGACGATCACACCGACGCTGTCCTTTTCAAGGTTGAACGCGGTACCCATGACGCCATTTGAAAATTGTACAAGTTCCTGCGCTTTTACGTTCGCAAGACCATGCACGCGGGCAATACCGTCACCCGCCTCCATAACAGCGCCAAAATCGCTAACGCTGAGTTCAGGCTTAAAGCCTTCGATTTGTTTCTGCAAATCACCAGTGATCTGCTTGATCAAGTCTGACATTCGGTAGCCTCCACCAGGTTTCGTTTTACGTACAAGAACCCGGATAAGGGGCTTATCCGGGTTTATATGTTATTTACCGCCTGTTTTGCTCAAAAAACGCCTTCGTGAGCAACGGTACAAGCGTGCCAATAATACCTGAAAGGCGGATGATTGTCTAGCTACAATCACCATGTACCTTAAGAAATCATACACACCATCCCATCTGCGCTATGATTACGAACTCAAGGAAGTACACGCACGTCATAAGGAGATTTTTTGAATGAAGCGGTACTGGAAAATAGCCGTTCTTGCCAATATCAAGGATGATAACCAACCCAAACCCGAGGGAGTCCCACCAGACGCCTTCGCTGACTTCGATCACATCGAAACCGTGGATGCGCTTCGCGCCGCGCTCGAAACGGATGGCCACACCACAGTTTTTATCCACGCTGACAGGGAACTGCCCTACGCCCTGCGGGATGAAAAACCTGATATCTGCTTCAATATCGCCGAAGGCCTTGGCGGCGACGCACGCGAAGCACAAGTGCCTGCCCTGCTGGAAATGCTACAGATCCCCTACACAGGCTCACGCGTCCTTACCAACGGTATCTCGCTCGACAAAACCCTCACCAAACGCATCTGGCGTGACCGTCGCCTGCCTGTTGCCCCCTTTCAGGAATTCAACATCGGCGACGAGCCCCTGCGCTCAGACCTAAAATTCCCCCTCTTCGTCAAGCCCGCCCGCGAAGGCACCGGCATGGGCGTGGATATGAAAGCCATCGTCAACAACGAAGCGGAACTGCGTGAACGTGCCCAATATATTATTAACGCCTATCAACAGCCCGCCCTTGTGGAAACTTTTTTACCAGGCCGTGAATTTACAGTCGGCGTTCTTGGGCGTGCAGATGCAAAGAAATATTCCCGCCACCCCGAATGGTATGAAAAAGACGGCTTCCACCGCTTCCCCCTCCTCGAACTGGATACCACCCGATCGGATGAACCCTGGGTCTACACTAACGAAGCCAAATCAAAAGACGTCGGCGCAGACGGTGTGCCCGGCTTCTTCTGCCCCGCCGACGTGGAGCCCGAACTCGCGAAGAAGTTAAAATACCTTGCCCTGCGAGCTCATCTATTACTTGGCGCGCTCGACGTCTCCCGCACAGACATCCGCCTCGATGAAGAAGGCAACCCGCGCCTGATCGAGATCAACACCCTGCCAGGCATCACCCCCAACTACAGCGACCTGTGCCTGCAAGCCGAAGCGGAGGGCATCAAATATGAAGACCTCATATTGGAGATCCTCTACCTCGGAGCCAGCCGCTGGGGAATGCTGGAACCGCGGGATGATTTTCAAGAACCAAGAAGAAAGAACGGCGCTGCACCACGTTAATCGAGTAGGGAGCGGCGGCTAACCGCTCCCTCTCACACCACCGGACATGCGGGTCCGCATCCGGCGGTTCACCAAGAGTGGCGCAGATACTCTTGCGCTGGATTTTCTTCTGTCTCGTGCCA
>VGOX01000406.1 GCA_016875755.1 Chloroflexota bacterium | reverse complement strand
AAAAGCGGGACAGCATTGGGCGGTCAAAGCATCAGGATCAACCGCTTGCGGCTCGAGAGTGATGCCGATCTGTCCCCACATTTCACCGAGTAATTCAGCCATACGCGGAGCATTGATGCTGTCGCTTGGCCAGTTCAAACGGAAGTTCAGGGGCTGTGAGCCGTCTGGCATTTCGCGAACACCATCACCATCCGTGTCGGCGTAGCCAGCATCATCAAGGATCTGATTCGCCTTGGCAACATCGAAGGCAAAATCTTCGATCGAGTTGTTGTACCAAACACCAAGGCCGTCAGGGATCAAGGTCAGACCAGGCTCACCGAGGCCAAGCAAAACCACATCGATCAATTGCTGCTTGTCCGTGGCGTGAGACATGGCAAGGCGCACGTTGCGGTCCCGCAAAGCGGGGTGACCCGAGCAAATGCCGCCTTCTTCGGTCGGACAATTTTCAGGATCCATCTGGTTGAAGATGATGTCCGAAACACCGGGCGCCAATGGAGCGCCGACCACCAATTCAATATTTGGGTCTTCGTCCAGAGAAGCTGCGGCAGTATTCGGCATTTCCGTGATCATATCCAATTGACCCGATTTGATCGCCTGCACCAATGCATCCTGATTCGAGAAGGTTTGGAAGACCACTTCATCGATCTTCGGCGGGGTGGAGAAATGCTCCTTATTTGCGGTCAGGCGCACGAATTCACTCTGCACATATTCCGCCATCTTGAAGGGACCCGAACCGATCATTTCAAAGTTTTCATATTCGAGCTTGTCCACACCTTCCCAAACATGCTTCGGAAGGATGTACAGGAACATCAACTGGCTCTCCACATTGGGAATCGCCTCGGTCAATGTGAGGATAACTTCATTGTTTTCCGTGGCAACAATGGTATCAAAGTGGGGAGTGTAATATCCATTCAAATAGGGATATTCAGGCGTATCCTTGTAAAGGTTATACGTCCAGGCAATATCTTCCGCGGTCAATGGTTGTCCGTCATGCCACTCGATGCCGTCACGGATCTTGAACGTCCACACCATGCCGTCGTCAGAAACTTCGGCGCTTTCTGCAAGACTGAGCGTGAATGAACCGTCGAGATTAAGCTCATACATCGAGTCGTACACCAATTCAAAAATGGTATAAGACACAGCCAGAATGGCCATGCCCGGGTTCAGCGTATCCGGGCTGCCCGCCCAACCGATCCGAGCGGTCACGGGTTGGCTCGCTCCACCCCCGCACGCTGAAAGGACCAGCGCAAAGAGCATAAACAAATACAGGGCTTTCTGTTTCATACGGTCTCCTCTCCAATGAACAAAAGTTTTGTCTCCTCGAAACAAAAGCGCCATGACAGAATCAAATATCATAGCGCCCGACCATTCAGGGTGTGCCTGTTTGAAAATGTGTCGAATGTTTGTTTCGGAAGGAAACTCATCAAACAAATTTTACTTTAAAACCCGTATTAATCAACATTGAATTAACGGTACAATCTCGTAAAGGACACTTCCCATGGAAAACCCCATCACACTCACCGAAAAATACGAACGCAACGGATGGCCCTCCCTCCAGCGGACCGACCTCAAAACCCCCGCTGGATTAACCCTCCCGCTTCTGACGTCCATCGAACGGGTTCGGTCTCACATGCTTTCCTCTGAGGGACAGATCTCCTGCATCAAAGACAGCGAAACATCCTCCGATGTATTCACCATGTCAGCGGGCGGCAGCTGGCTCGCCCGCGTTTCCACAGACCGCGCACTCGCTCCATCCTGGGATGATGAAATTCCGCAATGGTCGCCCGATGGAAAATGGCTGGCGTTCGGCCTACGCGGACATGTTCACATCGTTCCGCAGGATGGCGGCTTGCCCAAAAAGATCACCGACTTCGCCTCCGCAGCAGGCGGTCCGCGCTGGATGCCAGACTCGCACGGCCTCATTGTCACCGTGGAGCGCAACGACTCAGACCAACTCATTCTCACTGACCGTGAAGGTTCCTGGCCCCGCGCCCTCACCACCGATACCATTGGCGATCACTGGGACGCCCGCCCCTCGCCTGACAGGAAATTCATCCTCTACAACCTGCGCCGCTTCGATGACTTGAATCGGCTCGATATCGTTTTACTGGAAATTGCCACAGGCAAGCAGGTCACACTGTACGGCAAACCATCCACGCGAGCCACATCACCAAAATGGTCACCCGATGGCAAGTGGATTTCCTTCATCGCGCAGGAAGGTCAATTCGAGGAACTGTATCTCATCAAACCAAACGGCGAAGGCTTGCATCCACTCACCAAAGCGGGACGGGATATATTCCAATATGAATGGTCGCCTGCGGGGAAACAGGTCATTGCAGTGGTGAACAACAAAGGCTCCTTTGAGTTAAATCTCATAGATGCAGAATCAGGCTCCACCACAGGTCTGCGAAGCGAGATTGGAATTCACTCCAATCCCAATTGGTCGGCGGACGAGTCGTATGTCACATTCGAGTTCGAGAGTCCCACACTCCCGCCTGATTTGTATCGCATGGATCTGAAATCAAAACAGGTGACACAGTTGACGTTCTCCAATCCGCCCGCGATGCAAAAGTATAAATTTGTTGCGCCTGAGATCGTTTCCTATAAAAGTTATGATGGGCTGGAAATTCCAGCATTCTTGTATCGTCCCGAAAAACCGAACGGCGCAGCGATTCTGTATCCGCATGGCGGACCGAAAGACCAGTATGGTTTTGCATGGGATGAAGTTGCGCAATATTTCACCGCAAAGGGGTACACCTACCTCGCGCCAAACTATCGCGGCTCGACGGGCTACGGCAAGGACTTCGAGCGCGCCAATTACAACGACTGGGGCGTCGGCGACACAAAAGATTGTTTGTACGGTGCGAAATACTTGCAAACCTTCAAAGACATAAAACCAGAGCGCATCGGCATTGCAGGCGGCAGTTATGGCGGGTACATGACCATCAACGCCCTGTCACGCGACCCTGAATATTTGTTCGCATGCGGCATCACCAAATACGGTGACTCGAACCTGATCAGTTCGTGGGCACAATGCGAAAAACGTCTGCGGCTGTACACGGAAATCTTCCTAGGGCACCCTGCCGAAAACATGGACATTTATATGAAAGGCTCCCCGCTATTGGAAGCTAAAAATATCCAAAAGCCTGTACTGATCCTGCATGGATTGTTGGATACCATCGTCCCGCCCGAAGCCAGCGAAGAATGGGTCGAAGCATTGAAGCGCGAGAATAAAGTGTTCGAGTACAAAACCTACGCCACC
>VGOX01000405.1 GCA_016875755.1 Chloroflexota bacterium | reverse complement strand
AGCCTCCCTGCTCGAAGGAGTAATACCGATTCGAAATCCCCAGCCTTTGCATGGCCAATCCCTTTGCAAATAAAGGATCGTCTTTGTATAAATCCTGTTCGGATGTACGCAAACCCCAGCCCCATACATCGTGATTGCCGATGGCGTGATAAACAGGAAGCGGAAAACTCGAAGAGAGGACGCTTTGAAACGCGTCCCATTGCTCCAGTGCGCGGTCACGGTTCGAGTAGAGCGCATCCATCACGCAGTCGCCTGCGTTGATGACAAAATCAGCGGCGGGGCTGAGAGTCTGTACGTGCCTCAAAGCGCGGGAGAATTTTTCGCGGCCAGGTCCCGATGGCTCGATGTGCATATCGGAAACGTGGGCAATCCTCAAGGCTAGTTGGCGGGAGGGGGTGGGCATCGGTTCAGGTGTGGATGTGGGCTCTGCCGGTTTTGTTTCGGCGGCAGTTGGGGCAGGCGCGGGCGAGCAGGCGGCTAACACAGTCGCGCCGGCGCCAAGAGCAGCGAAGCGTAAAAAGTCGCGGCGGGAAGGTGTCATATTTTCCTTCATCAAAAAAAGGATGGGGATGGGCGATGAACCCATCCCCAAAGAAATTCATTTACGGTTGGAATTCGATGTCGTCCACATAGTAAGTTCCAGCCCAGAAAAGCGCGAACTGAATCTTATCCAATTGGGTCAGGTCAATATCGGAGTACGCGTCGAGATTGAGGCACATCTGAACGAACTCACCGTTCACAGTCTTGGGATTGAGACCAGCCAAATCGTGGTCAGTCCAGACCTCCTGATTCGTTCCGCTGGCATCGAACAACTTCACGCCGACAGTGTTATCCGCGCCGCCGTTGTTGTTCGTGGTCGTGTCTTCAATCCAGAAGCAGACTTTGCCGAAACCGCTCGCGTCAAACGGACGGGTGGCAGGGTACGCGCCAAAGGCATGCCACTCGCCTGCGTCACTGAACGCCTTAAGCGAGGCTGCGCCGCTATGAAAAACTTCGGTGTCGCGGCTCACGTCGGCCTGATAATCGCTGTAGAAATTTTCGCCTTCGGTCTCGAAATCCTGCGCGAGGACGGGGGCTGTCGCAGCTGCGCCAGCGCCAGAGCCGATGAACTCGATGTCGTCCACGTAGTAAGTTCCAGCCCAGTAGAGCGCGAATTGAATCTTGTCCACCTGTGTCAAATCAATATCGGTGAAGGCATCAAGGTTGAGGCACATCTGAACAAATTCGCCGTTGACGGTCTTGGGGTTTTCGCCGCCGAGAGCGTTATCGGTCCAGAGTTCCTGATTCGCGCCGCTGGCGTCGAACAACTTCACGCCGACAGTGTTATCCGCGCCGCCGTTATTGTTCGTGGTCGTGTCTTCGATCCAGAAGCATACCTTGCTGTGCTTGCTCGCGTCAAACGGACGGGTGGCAGGGTACGCTCCAAAGGCATGCCATTCGCCCGCGTCGCTGGCGGCTTTGAGCGAAGCCGCGCCGCTGTGGAAGACTTCGGTGTCGCGGCTCACGTCGGCTTGATAGTCGCTGTAGAAGAAGTCGCCTTCGGTTTCAAAGTCCTGCGCCACGACATCGGCGGCGGCTTCGACGGGAGCAGGCTGTTCTTTGACCGTCAACTCATCGCCCTGGGCAAGCAGGGTGATGTCATCGAAGTAGTACGCGCCAGCCCAATACATGGTGAATTCGATTTTGCTGACCTGGGTCTGGTCAATTTCTGTGAAGGACACCAGGTTCATGCACATCGGCACCCACTGGTCTTTCTTGGTCTTGAGGTTGTCGCCAACACCTTCGTTATCGGTGTAGCGCTCCACGCTCGCGCCGCTGGCATCGTACAACTTCACGCCGACAGTGTTGTTGGCTTTGCCGTCATTGAAAGCGGTAGTGTCGTTAACGAAGTAGCAGAGCGCCAAGTACTGGCTCATATCTACTGGAGCGGCAAATTCCACGCCGACCGTATGCCACTCGCCGCTGTCACTCATGCTCTTGAGGGAGGCAGCGCCGTTATAAGCCGCATCGCCGACGCTGGCTGTCGCGCCGTTTCCATCATAGACAGACGGGCTGGATTCAAAATCCTGAATCACACTGGTGACGGCAGGAGCCTCTGTGGGGACAGGCGTTGCTTTCGCGCCGCAGGCCGCCAACACGAGCGAAAGGACCATCACGATGGACGCCAATCGCCAAAAAGATACTTTATTACTGGTTTGCATTTTCTCTTCTCCTTTTTATTTTTTATTGCGGTCGCACATCAACCGCAAAATCAACAAATGATTTATTGACCGCTCTTCCACTTGAACGTAACAACGCCATGAGGCGGAAGGTGATAATTGAACGACTGCCCTTTCCACGAAACCGTGAAGTTCATATCGCGGTCTGATTCGACGATGAGCACGAGGCTGCCATCGGGATTCACAAACGCCACGTTTGGCGGAACGGTCGCAGACTCAGCGGTGGATTCGATGCGGTATGCGCCAGGGTCAACGAACTTGGCGACATGCCCCAAAACGTAATACTCTTCGTTGTAGGTTACTTCGCCGCTCTCCTGATTGATCGTCACCACGCCGCGGCAGTTTCCACATCCGCCATTTTGCGGACCGTCGTTCTCGTCCAGCGCCAAATTCCACAACATGACGCTGTTGCCCCAATTGCGGAAATTTCCGATGACAAGGTTTTGCAAATTCCAACTCAGGTTATCGGCAAAGTTGGTCGCCCATCCGCCGCCGGAACATTCGGTGAACCAAATGCCCTTATCGGGATGCGCGTCATGCGCTTTCGACTGCGCCGACACATCGCCGCCGTAACAATGAAAAGCGACTCCGTCCACTTTGTCCGCAGTCTGCGGATCGGATAAAACTTCCAACGGATAATTAACCAAATCCCAGTTGTGATCGAAAATCACAATGCGCGTGGATAAGTTCGCCTTCTCGAAAGACGGCGCGAGAAAATCGCGCACGAAAACAGATTGTTCTTTTGCGGTCATCTTCATCGAAGGATAGCCGCCCGTTTCATACATCGGCTCGTTTTGCGGAGTCACCGAGTCAATTGTCACGCCCTGTTCGGCATAGGTTTGCACAAACCTGACATGATAATCGGCAAAGGCTTGATAGTATTCGGGCGCGAGCGATGAGCCATGCAATTGCTTGGGCTTCTTCATCCACGCGGGGGCGCTCCACGGCGAACCCATGAATCGCAGTTGCGGATTCAGCTCCGACGCCATTTTCAAAGCGGGGATGATGTATGGCTTGTCATATTCGATGTTGAAGCGGCGCAGTTCGGG
>VGOX01000404.1 GCA_016875755.1 Chloroflexota bacterium | reverse complement strand
GAAATGCAGATCATGGAAGACCAACGCGTAAAGCATCCATTGGAGTCGTTGCAGTCTGTTGTTAAAGTGGATGAAATCCTTCAGGCAATTGGTGCAGTCAAACAGGTTTATCTTTCTCCAGCCATAAAACGCTACATCGTAGAACTCAGCACCCGCACGCGCAATAGTTCTGATGTGTATCTGGGTGCAAGTCCGCGCGGAAGTTTGGCGCTCGCCCGGGCTGGACAGGCGCGTGCCGCCTTGTCCGGTCGCGATCATGTTCTGCCGGATGACATCAAAGCACTCGCAGTTGCTGTGCTTGCGCACCGTATTATCGTCAGCCCTGCGGCGCGTTTGCGTGATGTCAGTTCCGATCGAATCATGCAGGAGATCATTCAGACGGTACCTGCCCCCGGCGGCTCGTTCGAAACGGGGAAAAAATAATCATGAAAGCTGGTCGCATCCTGATTGCATTGATGTTTGCGGTCGGGTTGATTGGAGTGTTCGTCAGCGGTGCGGTATTGTATTCACGTTTCCTTTACCTCAGCCTATTGCTGTCTATCTTTGCGTGGGGGTGGACGCATTGGGCAGCACGCGGACTTGCCGTAGAACGACGCACTCGTGAACTGCGCGCTAATGTGGGGGATGTGTTCGAAGAACAATTCACCCTGTTCAACAAGGGAAGATTGCCAATGCCGTGGATTGAGGTCTTCAACCAATCCACGATGCCGTTTGCGGCAGGCTCGCGTCTTTTCACTCTCGTGCTGGGCCGCCAACGTAGAAATTATCTCGCTCGCAAATGGCTTACGCGCCGCGGCGGTTTTCCACTCGGACCGACCCGCATCACGACAGGCGACCCATTTGGTTTGTTCACTGCTGAAAAAACCGTCCCTGCGGATGAAACTCTGGTCGTCTTTCCAGCCATCCAGAAGATCGAGGCGTTTCCATTTCCGTCTGGCATGCTGCCCGGTGGACAAGTCGTGCAGCGTAAATCGTACGACATCACCCCACATGCTGCGGGCTTGCGTGAGTACGTTCATGGTGATGCGATGAAACGCATTCACTGGCGCACCAGCGCGCGGCGTGGACAGTTGATGGTGAAGGAATTCGAGCAGGATCCACAGGCGGAAATTTGGCTGTATCTCGATTCTCAATTATTGGTGCATCACGAAAAGCCATACCAGCAAGAGGAAGTTCAACTCGATGCCATGCTTTTTATGAAACGGCCCGAGTTCAAATTACCGCCTTCCACGTTGGAATATGCGGTCAGCATCACGGCGTCGCTCGCGCATTATTTTTTGCGTCAGCGATTTTCAGTAGGGTACGCCAGTGCAGGACAAACATATACGATCCACCCTGCTGAACGCAGTGAACGGCAGGAAGCAAAAATTCTGGAAACCTTGGCATTCGTGGAAGCCAATGGAAAGCTCTCCATTGCTGCATTGGTTTCGGCGCAGGCTTCGCAATTGCCGCAAGGTTCGAGCGTTATTCTAATTACGCCCACCACGCGTCCCGATCTGCTCCATGCTGTGGATGACCTGCTGCTGCGCTCGCTGCATCCCGTTGTGATTTTGCTTGACGCACAAACGTTTGGCGGCCCGCGCGGGACGGAGAAACTTGTCAACTTTCTTCGTGAACGGCGTGTACCCGTCTATGTCATTCCCTGCGACGCGGATTTATCACAGGCGCTTGCGCAAATTCCCGCTACATTCAAAACACAGGATCATTTCTCATGGCAGACCCCCGTATTGTCACAATAGATCTGAATTTTCAAAATAAGACGAACGCGATCGCTTCCTACTTGATATGGGATGGTGATGCCGTGGTCTTGATCGAAACTGGACCAGGTTCGACTCTTTCTACGCTCGAAGCTGCTCTGGCTGCGGAAGGTTTATCCACCCGTGATGTGACGCATGTACTCGTCACGCACATTCACCTCGATCATTCAGGCGCGGCGGGGTTTTTGGCGAAGCAGGGCGCGCAGATTTACGTCCACCCGAATGGGGCGGCGCATTTGGTCAACCCTGAAAAACTCATTGCCAGCGCCACCCGCATCTACGGCGATAGGATGGATCAACTCTGGGGTGAGATTCTGCCTGTGCCGCAGAATCAACTCACAGTCCCGAATGATGCGCAGGAGATACTTATAGGGAATATGCGTTTTCTTCCCGTCAACACACCCGGGCATGCCGAGCATCATTATTCTTATTTATTTGAAGATGTTTGTTTCTGCGGTGACGTGGGCGGGGTGCGTATTCCGGGGTATGTTTATTTGCGCGCGCCGATGCCGCCGCCTGAGCTTCACTTTGGGCGCTGGCGCGAAAGTATTGCGCGCCTAAAGGCGTTGAAATTTCCGCGCATTGCGCCGACCCATTTTGGGATTTTCGACGATGCCGCCTGGCAATTGGATGAGATGGATAAAACGCTGGCGGAAGTGGAAAAATGGCTGGAGATCGTGATGGCGCAGGATCCCTCGATCGAAGATTTGCGCGAATCGTTTTCGTTGTGGATGCAGGAGCAAGGGGAGCGGAAAAGCCTGAGTGCAGACGTGATCCGTGCTTATTCGCTGGCAAACCCCGTTGCCATGAGCGCAGACGGATTAATGCGGTACTGGAGGAAATTTAGAAGTGCGTAATTTGTCATGTGGAAGGTGTGATGCTTGAAACATGGCAAAATAGGACAAGAAGGATATACTTTCAAACCAAGGAGTTAATATGAAGAAGGACTTTCTCGCGATATCAGATTATTCGTCGGATGAAATTCAGGATATGCTCGACCTGGCAATAAAACTAAAGAAAGAATATTTCAAGAAGGGGAATAGGAAATTCTTCAAAGGCAAGGTTTTGGGGATGATCTTCCAGAAGCCGAGTTTGCGCACGCGCGTTTCATTTGACATGGCGATGCGGCATGGCGGGGGGGATGCGTTATACCTCTCTCCGAATGAGATCGGACTTGGCAAGCGCGAATCGATTGCAGATGTGGCGCGGGTGCTTTCAGGCTATGTGCAGGGATTGATGGCGCGTGTGTTCGATCATCAGCATGTGCTGGAACTGGCGAGGTGGTCGGAGATTCCCGTCGTCAACGGCTTGAGCGATTACAACCATCCTTGTCAGGGCATGGCAGACGCATTGACCATCATCGAGAAGTTTGGCAAAAAATCCAAGGGTTTGAATGTCAGTTATGTGGGTGATGCAAATAACGTCACTGTTTCGCTGATGCACGTCTCGGCGTTGCTCGGCTGGAATGTGACAGTCGGCTCGCCTGAAGGGTACGATATGAATCCCAAGGCAGTGGAAATTGCCCAG
>VGOX01000403.1 GCA_016875755.1 Chloroflexota bacterium | reverse complement strand
AGAAGAAAATCCAGCGCAAGAGTATCTGCGCCACTCTTGGTGAACCGCCGGATGCGGACCCGCATGTCCGGTGGTGTGAGAGGGAGCGGTTAGCCGCCGCTCCCTACTCGATTTTCTGGATATATTCTCATTAAATCCTAAAGATTGTAGAGTAAAATTTTGCACATGAAACCAATATTTTCAAGAAGAGATTTTCTAAAATTAAGCGGTCTCACCCTTGGCGGTCTGGCTTTCTCGCCGTTTCTGCCTGGTCTGACCGATTTTGACGATAGTTTTGTCGTGCGTATTGCCACGGCGCAAATGCCTGTCCGAAAAGAGCCGACAGACAATAGTATTATTTCATTGACCTGGTATCGTGACGAACTTGTCCATGTTTATGGCGAAGTAACGGCAGAAGAGCCTTTGCATAACCCGGTCTGGTATCAGGTCTGGGGCGGCTATCTTCATCGCGGACGCTTGCAGCGTGTAAAAACTGTCTATCAAAACCCGCCCAGCTCCATCCCAGAAGGGAAGCGCCTGCTCACCGAAGTTTCGGTTCCGTTCACCACACCTTACAAATATTCCGCCGCATATGGGTGGGAGCCAATGGCGCCGCCCATGTACTATGGTTCTGTCCACTGGGTTGAGGCTCTCGAAGAAGGACCGACAATGGCAGATTACAAGGGTCCCTGGTATCGTGTCTTCGACGAGCTTGATTCGAATAAACCATACTTTGTGCCCGCCATGCATTTGCGCATCCTCCCGCCTGAGTATTTTGAGCCCATTTCTCCCGATGTGCCCTACGAACAAAAAATGATCGAAGTCAATCTCTCGACACAGCGATTGTATGCCTATGAATATGGCAATCTGGTTTTCGAGACCAATGTTTCCACAGGTGTGCCGGGCAACTCCACCGCTGGCACGGGCATCAAAACCATTACCCCCACGGGCAAATTTACAATCATGGATAAGGTCCCTGCCAAGCACATGGGGTACAGTTATTTTGGCAGCGCCTCCACGGGCAATCTGCTTGCTGATGTGGATAACTATGTCCTGCCGGGTGTACCCTGGTCGCTGTTCTTCACCACGCAGGGTCACGCCTTTCACGGCACGTACTGGCATGAAAATTTTGGCACACCCATGAGCAAGGGCTGTATCAACATGCGCAACGAAGAAGTGAACTGGCTTTTCCGTTGGGTAAAACCCGTTTCAGATTCCGAACAGGTCGCCACGCGCGGGCTTGGCACAGTGGTTGAGATTCACTACTAATTTTTTTGTTGGGATTTCTCCTCCCGAACTTGAACAACACCCCATAAGGATTCACCCCACAATGCCGACATTCCACTGGAACGGAAAGCATCTCTCTCCGCCCGAGCCCGCCTCGGTTATTCTCGATTCCGTTCTACACCCAAACGGACGCGGCTACCCAAAGACCCGACCCGATGGGAGTGTCATCCTTGGGGACAATCTCGCCGTCATGGCGGCGCTCCTTCCAGAATATGAAGGTCGCATCAACCTCATCTACGCCGACCCGCCATTTTTCACCAACCGAAAATTCTCTGCGCGCGTAGGCAGGGGCGAGGATTCGCGCAAACCCTCCAAATGGAAATTAGCTGAAGGCTATCACGACTCGTGGGACGATATTGATTCGTATCTGCAATATCTCTACGAACGTCTTGCTCTTATGCACCACCTGCTCGCCCCAAATGGGACGTTATACCTCCACCTCGATTGGCACGCCGACTCCTATGCCCGCCTGATCCTCGATGAGATCTTCGGCGCGGAGAATTTCATCAACGAGATCATTTGGACGTATCACGGTCCATCACCGATCCGCACGGCATTCAACCGCAAGCACGACACGATCCTGATGTATGCCAAAGACAAGCAATATGTCTTCAATGCAGACGCTATTCGTGAGCCGTACAACCCCAATACCGTGGCGACTTTCAAGGCATCACGCAAAGCCGGCTTTGGCAAGGTCCCTGATCTGGAACGCGGCAAAGTCCCTGAAGACTGGTGGTATTTCCCTGTAGTGGCACGCCTGCACAACGAACGGACAGGCTACCCCACCCAGAAACCTGAAGCAATGCTGGAGCGCATCATCCTCGCATCATCCAACAAAGGAGACATGGTCGCCGATTTTTTCTGCGGTTCCGGGACAACGGCTCTTGTGGCAGCAAAACACGGACGCAAGTTCATCACCTGTGACGAGTCCATGCGGGCTGTGCAAACGGCGCGGGCAAGGCTGGCGAAGACCAAGTCTGTCTTTACGTTCGAGCGTGATTCAAAATTCGTGTATGAACCCGCTACCAAGTCGAAGAAGATCAAGGTTCAGGTTGTGGATGGTTATGTCCGTTTGACTACATCGTTGAACGTGGATTTTTGGGAGGTGGACCCTGCCTGGGATGGGAAAATCTTCCGAAGCGTTGCACAGGCTGGACGTCACGTGCGAAGCGGGGAAATTCCGATGGAATTAAAAGTAAAAATCGGAGGCAAAATCTGCATCCGATTAATAACGGTCGAAGGGAAGTTGTTCCAGCTAAATATCTAAACGATAGCCGACACCGCGCACGGTTTTGAGGAACTTTGGATTATCGGGGTCAAGCTCGATCGCGCGGCGCAGCCAGGAGATATGCACATCAAGCGTGCGGGTATCGCCTGTGTAATTGGTTTCCCATACTTTTTTGAAAAGGGGTTCACGCTCCACCACTTCGCCATGTTTTTCCATTAGCAATTGCAAAAGGGTCACGAGGCGGGGGGTGAGCTTTGTGCTTTTGCCAAGGCAGCGTACGCGCCGCTTTTCAAGGTCGAGCCGAATGGGACCGACATGCAATACATTTTTTCCATCACCCGGAAGTAGTGGTTTGATGCGATTGACGAGTTTTTGGGCGGTAAATGGGAGGACAAGCACGGTATCTGCCGCTTCTTTGCTGACTTCCTTATCATCTTCGAGAATAAGAATGATGGGAAGTTTGGCATCTTTTTCGCGGATGGACTGGCAAATGCGCAAACCCGTGCTGCGTAACGATGCGGCATTCACTACGACGAGGCTGGGGCTAACCTCTTTTAGAAGTGAAACCGCCCGGCTGCCATTCTGCGCAATGTGAACATCAAATCCCTTCTTTTGCAGATCAAGAGCAAAAGAAGGGATCTCTGCGTGCTTTGCCTCGATGACCAAGATCGTTGTGGTCTTCATATAAGAGTCCTCTGCAAGAAGCCGTTCATTAATAGCCAAAACTTGGGCTGAAAACCAGCCGGGAGCGTAGCCAGCGCGCCGAAAAAACGAAAAAAGAAACCACGGCGGCGGGTGCTACGTC
>VGOX01000402.1 GCA_016875755.1 Chloroflexota bacterium | reverse complement strand
AGCCCCTACATCATATAAAAAGGAGAACCTATGGCATACCAACTTTCCAAATGGGACCTTTCCCCGCTGTACCCCGGCTACGACAGCCCGGAACTGCAAAGCGCGTTCGACATGCTCGAAGAGCAGGTGGCATCTTTCGAAGGCTTGCGCGACAAATAAAAACCTGACATGCCCGCCGACCAGTTCATGGATGCGGTGAAAGCCAGCGAAGCGATGACTCGCATCGGCAACAAGATGTATTCGTTCGCGGGGCTGTCCTTCGCGGCAGATACACAGGACCAGAAGGCACAATCGTTGATGGCGCGGGTGATGCAGTTTTTGGCGGGTATCGAAAACCGCACGCTGTTCTTCAGCCTGTGGTGGAAGGCGCTGGATGACGAAAACGCCAAACGCTTGATGGATGTTGCGGGTGATTTCCGTTACTATCTCGAAGCCCTGCGACTGTACAAACCGCACACCTTGAGCGAAGCGGAAGAGAAGATCGTCAACATCAAGAATGTGACGGGCGTGAATGCGCTTGGCAACCTGTACGACGCCATCACGAACCGCTACGCCTTCAAGTTGCAAGTTGGCAAGAAAGAATTGGAACTGACCGCCGCCGAATTGTTCTCGTACCGCTACAGCACCGACCCCGCCATGCGGGCTGCGAGTTACCAGTCGCAGTTCAAGGTGTATGCGGAGGATGGTCCCATCCTCGGGCAGATCTACCAGACGATTTTGCGTGACTGGCACAATGAAAATGTTGACCTGCGCAAGTTCAAGAATTCGATTGCGCCGCGCAACCTGAACAATGACGTGCCCGAAGAAGCCGTGGAAGCCCTGCTGGGTGTGGCGCGCAAGAATGTGGGCGTTTTCCAGCGTTACTTCAAGATGAAAGCCAAATACATGGGCTTGAAGAAGATGCGCCGCTACGATATTTATGCTCCCGTCGCCGCATCGAAGAAAACCTACAAATGGGACGAAGCTGTGACGATGGTATTGGATGCGTTCAACGCCTTCTCACCGCAAGTGGCTGATTTGGCGAAACGTGTCTTTGACGAGAACCGCATTGACAGCGAGATCCGCAAGGGCAAGCGCGGCGGCGCGTTCTGCGCCTCTGTCGCCCCGGAGATGACTCCGTATGTGTTGGTCAACTATCAGGGGACAGGACGCGAAGTGGCGACGCTGGCGCACGAACTTGGGCATGCCATCCACGCTATGCTGGCATCGCATCACACCACGTTCACATTCCACTCGTCCCTGCCACTGGCGGAGACTGCATCCACATTTGCAGAAATGGTGCTGATCGACAAACTGCTCGCGGAAGAGACGGATGAATCCGTGCGCCGCGATATTCTCTTCAAGCAGATGGATGACGCGTATGCGACCATCATGCGCCAGTCATTCTTTGCGCTGTTCGAGAAGACCGCGCATGAAATGGTGCAGAAGAACGCCTCGGTGGACGACTTGAGCAATGCCTACCTTGAGAATCTCAAGGAGCAGTTCGGCGATGCGCTCGAATTGAGCGATGACTTCAAATGGGAGTGGGTGGGTATCCCACACATTTATCAAGTGCCGTTCTATGTGTATGCGTATGCCTTTGGTCAGTTGCTGGTGTTGGCGTTGTATCAGCAGTTCAAAGCGGAAGGTGAATCCTTCAAGCCGAAGTATTTGAAGATCCTCTCGGCGGGCGGTTCGGAAGCGCCAGAGCAAATCTTGAGCGAAGCGGGCATCAACATCCGTGACCCGAAATTCTGGCAGGGCGGCTTCGATGTATTGGAGAAACTGGTCAGCGAGTTGGAAGCTCTCCCTGTGCCGAAGCCCACAGCAAAGAAGAAACAGGCAGCCCCGAAGAAAGCGGCGGTGAAATCCTCCAAGGGCAAGAAGGTGGCCACAACAAAGAAGGTTTCCAAAGCCAAGCCTGCGAAGGGCAAGACGATAAAGAAGAAAAAGTAACAGCATTTTGTAATGCCATGCTGGGCATAAAAGGCAGCCAGCCGATCCATGTTAGTGGGTCGGCTGGTTTTTTTAAGTTCTTTTTTGGGGATTTTCGGCAGATCCCAACGAGTTTTCGGGTTTTATGTAAAAAACTATTGACATTATGTATGTTTTGATATACTATAAGTAAACTAATATATACATAATGTAATGATATACAGACAGAAAGAGGAAAAATGTCCTACCAGGAAAAAAATATCACGGTATCTTTGTTTAGCCATGTTCTGATATTGGGATTCTATCTGGTCAAGCTATTCCAGATGGTTCAAAGCGGCGGATTGGTTGCGAACAGTCTGTTCAGTTTGTGGGCAATCGTCATCGTCTCGACAATATTGGTGAATATCTTTGCCAGCATTCTTACCAATATCATCCTCAGCATCGTCCACGCCATACGGACTAGATCGAGCGAAGAGGAGCAATTCATTTCTGATGAACGCGACAACTTGATCGGTTTAAAGGGCATGCGGATTTCCTATATTACGTTTTCCATTGGTGTCCTCATTGCCATGCTCACGTTTGTTTTTGGTCAGCCCCCGCTGGTGATGTTCGCCGTGATCGTTTTCTTTTCGATTACAGCAGAGATCCTCGGGGATGCTGCGCAGGTGTATCTATATCGCAGAGGGTTCTAACATGGGTACAAGTCTTGTAAAGAATAATATTCGGAAACTGCGCTTCCACCACGACGAAATGACCCAGGAACAATTGGCGAAAAAAGTGGGCGTAACGCGGCAAACCATCATAGCGATGGAAGGCGAGAAGTATGCCCCTTCACTGGAACTGGCGTTTCGCATCGCACGTGTGTTTGGCGTGTCTCTGGAAGAGGTGTTTTATTACACGCCTGAAGATGAAACAGAATTGTAGGGCGGGTTTTCAACCCGCCACGCATGAAATTATTGAGACTGTCAGGCTGAAAGCCTGACCTGCAAATTGTTCAAGATATTGGAGAAACCACATGATGAAAGCAATCGTTTATTCAGAATACGGAGCACCAGAAGTGCTTCGCCTCAAGGAAGTGGAAAAGCCCGCGCCAAAGGACAATGAGATCCAAGTGCGGGTGCGTGCCACCTCCATCACTGTCGGAGACCTGTGGGCGCGGAATTTCAAGGCGATCTCGCCGCGCGAGTTCTCGATGCCCCTTCCACTCTGGCTTCCTTCGCGGATGTTCTTTGGCATATCCAAGCCGCGAATTTCGATCCTTGGGAGTGAGTTGTTTTTTACAAGCGAAAAAGTGCCCATTTTATTAACGAAAAAGTACCCACTTTGAAAGAACCGACATTAAAATTATTAACGAAAAGGGGACCACTTTATAAACGAAAAGTAGCCCATTTTTGTTTT
>VGOX01000401.1 GCA_016875755.1 Chloroflexota bacterium | reverse complement strand
AGAAACTAAGACCTCCTGACCGTTATTTCTGTCAGGAGGTCTTAGTTTCTGTGGGCCCGGCTGGATTCGAACCAGCGACCAAGCGATTATGAGTCGCCTGCGCTAACCGCTGCGCCACGGGCCCCTTTTAAGTGTCACGTGCCAAGTGCTTCAGTGTCACCAGACACCTAACACTTGACACTGAAAACAAGAGCGGGAGATGGGATTCGAACCCACGAAATGTCAGCTTGGAAGGCTGATGCCTTACCACTTGGCGACTCCCGCAAGACGCACACCATTTTACTTGCTAGCAGACAGTCAGTCAAGCACCTTGACCATCAGCGTACAATACAGTAAAATACCGTCCGCTTAAACGATGCTTCCGTAGCTCAGTGGATTAGAGCGCTTGCTTGCGGAGCAATAGGTCGCAGGTTCGAGTCCTGCCGGGAGCACCACACAAACCGTCTTTCGAAAGAGAGACGGTTTTCGTTTTATAGTCTGCACGCACCATTGAGGGATATTTCGAGTCGTGCCGGGAGCACCTCGCAAACCATCTTTCGAAAGAGAAACGGTTTTTTTAAGCATAGTCTGCACATCCCATCAAGGATTATCCGTTTTATGTTTATAATCCAAGTATATGAAAAAGAAACCTCACATCCTTCTCACCAATGACGATGGCATCCGCTCGCCCGGGTTATGGGCGGCTGCAAGCGAACTTTCCAAGATCGGCTATGTCACCGTTGCAGCGCCGCGTGAACAATCCACAGGCATGGGGCGCAGCCTGCCAAGCACTTCAGATGGAATCATCAAAAAAGAGAAGGTGCAAGTAAACGGGCAGGAGTGGGATGTGTATGCAGTTGGCGGCTCGCCAGCGCAGGCAGTCTTGCACGGCGTTTTGGAGATCGTTCCGCACAAACCCGATATTGTCGTCTCCGGCATCAATTACGGCGAAAACGTTGGGATGGGCATTACCATCTCTGGCACGGTCGGCGCAACAATGGAAGCGGCCTCACTTGGATTTCCCGCACTGGCCGTCTCGCAGGAAACCGATGCGCACCATCATCTCAGCTATTCTGATGAAATCGACTTCAAGCCCGCGGGATATTTCACCGCGTATTTCGCCAAAATGCTGTTGGAAGGAAAATTATTCAACGGGGTGGATGTTCTGAAAGTGGAAGTGCCGCGTCATGCCACGCTGGAAACTGAGTGGCGCGTCGGCAGGCTTTCACGCCACCGATACTATTTACCGGTCCCCGCAAAAAGAGAATCCTGGGAAGTGCCGGGTCCCATTGGCTACCAACATGACCACAGCATCGACAACGAACCCGAAGACACCGATGTACATATTTTGCGCAAGAAAAAGATGGTCGCCATAACCCCCATCAACCTTGATATGACCGCCCGGGTGGATCTAAAGGAATATGAAGCGTACTTGAGGAAGTAAAAAAAAGAGAATCATAAAAAAGAGACAGCCTTGAAATTGGCTGTCTCTTTTTTGATTTACGTGCGGATCATCGTCAGCAGCATTTTGAATTGTTGGATCGCCCTCAATGCATGCGGCTCGTTGGCTGGCATAATGATAGAGTCACCCGCATTCAACCGAAACAGCTGGCCGGAAATGCTTACCTCCGCTTCGCCTTCAAGGATGTGAACCAGCGCATCGAACGGCGCAGTATGTTCGCTCAAGCCCTGATCGGTATCAAATGCAAACAATGTGACATTGCCCGCATCGGCCTTGGTGATCTGGCGGCTGACGACTGAACCTTCCTGATAATCGACCAGCTCTGTCATGCGTAAAACCTGAGATTTAGGTGCAGTTGCCATAGGTTCCTCCTCCATGATTTAACCACAGATATATGGGATGGGCGATCTACGTTTCTTCTTCGGGCGGCTTGAGTGAACGAAACTCGCGAAACAACAAAAGGTCATATATTATTTTAAGTCCGCCTGAAAAGAAAAAGGGCGCGCTGAATAAAAAAGGAATACTGAAAAACAATCCTGTTAGTGCGGGGGAAAGGGATGAGCCTATGGAGCGGGCAATGGCGGTCACACCCGCAGCGGCGGATCTTTCGTCTGGAGCCACAACAGCTACCGTGTAGGATTGACGCGTGGGTACATCCATCTGTGAGATGCTGAAACGCAGGAGCAGGAGTCCGATGGCAAGCGGAAGAGTCGGCATCAGTGGGACGAGGATCAACAGAATGTTGGATGGGATGTGCGTGAAGACCATTGTGTTGATCAAGCCGATCTTTTCTGCGAGTTTGACGGCAAGCAAGGCTGAGATGCCCGCCAAAATATTCGCTCCAAAAAAGATGCTTCCAAGCACACCGGAGTCCACACCAAATTTGATGTGGAACCAATATGCCATCATGCTTTGCACGATCAGCCCGCCCGCGAATGCATCCAGAGCGAAGAGTGCGCTCAGTTTGAAGACTACGCCGCGTGAGCGATGGAGACCCAGCACTTTTTTCTCGTGATTCTGTGCATGACTTACTTCGATCGCGGAAGAAACGTTTAGAAATAGAATGGTCAGTAAGAAGCCGCCAAATGCGTAGCCCATCAATACGAAGCGATACGCCTCCAATGCCGACCAGCCATTTGATTGCAAAATCTGCGCCAGCCAACCGCCGGAAAGCGCACCTGTAGCTGTGGAAAACGACCCGGCGAGGTTATACCATGCGAAGTTTTTTGTGCGCGTCTGATTTGAAACGAGTTCGGTCAACCCAGCCTGTTCTACAGACAGGAAGGGTCCGATCTCATTTCCGCTCGGGCTGATGACACCGATTATTGCGGCAAGCATCAGGACGATGATATTGTCCGTCAGGATGAAGATGATGCCTGCGCCAAGCATGAGAAATGCGCCGATCAGCAACGTGCGCTTTCTGCCGAAACTGTCAGCATGGGTGGTGAGCCAGAGCGAAATGCCCGCATCACCTGCAAGCGTAAAGGTGAATAACAACCCGATCTGCGTTTCAGTTAAACCCGTTTCGGCAAGGTATAGCACAAGGATAACGGAGAGAAATCCGTAGCAAAACATGCGGATGATACGGGTGGCAAATAGCAGGATGATGTCTTTGCGATGGGGCATAAAAGTAGTCCTTTCAGATTTTGCGTTCCAATTATTATAGGATGTTTTATAAATATATTTTGGCTTGCTTCATTAGGAACAAAAAATAAAAATAAATGGCATGAGAGCCAGCTCACGCCATTTATAAAATCCCGTAATGAGTCCTCTGCAAGAAGCCGTTCATTAATAGCCAAAACTTGGGCTGAAAACCAGCCGGGAGCGTAGCCAGCGCGCCGAAAAAACGAAAAAAGAAACCACGGCGGCGGGTGCT
>VGOX01000400.1 GCA_016875755.1 Chloroflexota bacterium | reverse complement strand
TAACCCCGTCTAATAATGAAGCCGATGTTCAGGGTATCAACTCCATTACGGTCACCTTGATCTACCCGCATCTGCGAGCAGGGACGCTGCCCATGTCGGCGCGTGCGCGTCATTTATTCCCGACAGCTTACGAGTCGCCGCGTGTACGTTTCACCCTGGTCGATGGCAAAACAGGACAGCGCATTCCTGCCTGGGTGGTGCGTGAGCACGGTTATGTTTTTGGTCTGCGTGAGTGGTACAAGGCGCATCAATTGATCCCCGGTTCCCTGGTGGATGTCCGCAAGGGGGAGAACCCCGGCGAAGTGATCGTGGAGGCCAAAACACAGCGCGCTTCAAAAGACTGGGTACGCACGGTGATGGTTGGCACGGATGGCGGTTTTGTTTTTGCCATGCTCAAACAACCGATCACTGCAGAATTCAATGACCGCATGGTTGTCCACGTGCCAGATTTCAAAACCCTTGACCCTGTTTGGGAGAAAAAACGCTCCTTTGAAGAGTTGGTCTTGTTAGTGATGCGCGAGTTGTCGAAATCGAACCCGCAGGGACATGTCCACGCGCAGGAATTATATGCTGCGGTGAATCTTGTCCGCCGCGTACCGCCTGCGCCGCTTTTCTGCCTGTTGGCAGAAAGCCCCACTTATAAACATGTAGGCGATCTCCACTTCCGCCTTGATGAGGATGCCTAATGAGCCTGCTGAAGCCCAATATCAACACCCCATTCCACATCGACTTCGATTGGTGGAAACAAAATGAACGTGATTGGCACGTTTTTCTGCGCTCGCTATTGTGCGCAGAACATCAGGAAGCCTTTGCTGACGTGGAAGCAGGTGGAACCATTGATTGGATCGACCCGCAGACCGCCGAAGTAAAACCTGTGGATGGTATTCAGCATGTCTTGATGAGCCATTGCGCTCTTTTGCCCGAATTCCTGAACGAGCGTACTGCTATTGTGGAAGCGATCTTCCGCACCTTTTTAACGAACGGCAATATTCCCCTCTCGGCAGATGAACTTGGGAAGAGACTGGGCCGATCTGCCGACGTCATTTTGAAAACCATTGCTGGTCCGCGTGTGTATCGAGGTTTACGTCCCCTTCAAACACCGTCTGCATCCGAGTAAAATGGAAACATTGCCTCCGTAGCTCAATGGACAGAGCACCTGCCTTCTAAGCAGTAGGTTGTGGGTTCGAATCCCGCCGGGGGCGCTGATTATTTTTTGCGCATCGCAAGGAGAAAATCCATGCCCACGATCATTCGTAAAACTAGGGACTCGCTGATGGAAGTGCGTCGCGACGTCCTTCATTCGATAAGCTGGCAGGTTCGCTCCAGTGTCTGGAGCCCGCCGACGGATGAGTATGAAACCGAAGCTGCCTACATTGTACGAGTGGAAATAGCGGGGATGCGTGAGGAGAATTTCGAGATCGCCATCGAAAATAGCACCCTATTTATCTCAGGATTACGCCCCGATAAGCACGAACGCCGCGCTTACCAGCAAATGGAGATCCGTTTCGGGAAATTTGCCACTGCCGTTAACCTACCCGGCCCAGTAGATGTAAACCAATCGCTTGCCGAATATCAGGACGGATTTCTAACAGTCACCCTGCCAAAACAAAAACCAAATCAGATCAAGGTCGAATAATCAATGCCTGCACAGAGATGGCCCGCCGGCATCCACGAATTCTTTCAAGTCGTTGGAGAGACTGATTATGAAACCATGGAAAAATTCATGTCATCGGTATTTTCACCATTCCCCAAAAAGGACGACGCTTCTTCCAACCCGCAGCCTGAGGGTGATTTCGAAGGGCAGAAATTTCCCGACACTCTTCCCATCCTGCCATTACGCGGTGTGGTCGTCTACCCCAACACCGCCGTTCCATTGACGGTGGGGCAACCCCGCTCTGTCAAACTTGTGGACGATGTTGTGGCAGGGGATAAATTGGTTGGCTTGGTCGCCTCGCTTGACCCTGAGCAGGAAACCCCCGGCCCGAATGAATTGTATAAGGTCGGCACGATCGCCACTGTGCATCGTCTGCTCCGCGCCCCGGACGGGACAGTCCGCCTGTTGGTTCAAGGGATGAGGCGCTTCCGTCTTGGCGAATTCGTCGAAGAAGAGCCATACCTACGGGCGCATATCCATCTTGCGCCGGAAGATGAAGAAGAAAATATTGAAACTGATGCGCTGGCACGCAATGCCCGTGATCAGTTCCAGCAGATCACGCAGATGATTCCCTCCTTTCCTGAGGAATTGTCGAGTTCGATCACATCCCTTGAAGACCCGCTTCAGACCGTGTATACCATTGCAAATTTCCAACGCATTGATTTGAAAGATGCGCAGGAAATCCTTGAATTGGATTCGGTATACAGCAAACTCAAGAAGCTGATCGGCTTGCTCGTGCGTGAAGCGGAAGTGTTGCAGATCGGTCAGAAAATTCAAAATGAAGCGCGCGGCGAGATCGAAAAGGTCCAGCGTGATTACTTCCTGCGCGAACAGATGAAAGCCATTCAGCGTGAGCTTGGCGAGCGTGATGAGCAATCGGAAGAAGTGGATGATTTCCGCAAAAAGATCGAAGAGGCGGGAATGCCCGAGGAAGCGGCGAAACAGGCCAAACGTGAGTTGGAGCGTCTCTACCGTCTCCCGACTGCTGCTGCAGAGTATGGCGTCATCCGCACCTATCTTGATTGGCTCGTATCCCTGCCCTGGTCTGCATCCACGCAGGATAATTTGGATATCAAACACGCCCGCGAGACGTTGAACCATGACCATTACGGGCTTGAAGATGTAAAAGACCGCATTCTTGAGTTTCTTGCAATTCGCAAACTGCGGCTTGACCGCAAGGATGAAGCGAAAAAAGAATCGACCGACGCCATTCGCCGCGAACGCGAAGGTGTGATTTTGTGCTTCGTTGGTCCGCCGGGCGTGGGCAAGACTTCGCTGGGACAATCAATTGCCCGTGCAATGGAACGCAAGTTCTTGCGGGCTTCGCTTGGCGGTGTGCGTGATGAAGCAGAGATCCGTGGGCATCGTCGCACGTATATTGGCTCGATGCCGGGGCGCATCTTGCAATCACTGCGTCGGATTGGTTCGAAGAACCCCGTCTTTATGCTCGATGAAGTGGACAAGCTTACCAACGATTTTCACGGCGACCCCGCTTCAGCTTTGCTCGAAGTGCTTGACCCTGAACAGAATGGCGAATTTCGCGATAATTATCTTGAAGTGGCGTACGATCTTTCGCAAGTATTCTTCATTGCCACAGCAAATACGCTGGAGTACATCCCTGGTCCTTTGCGTGACCGTATGGAGATCATCTATCTCTCTGGATATACCGA
>VGOX01000399.1 GCA_016875755.1 Chloroflexota bacterium | reverse complement strand
TGAGAAAACTGCTAAAGGAGGTATTCATGCCAAACGTTTACAAGCTGGCTGGAATAATGATTATCTGCTTACAATCCTCAGAAGTTGAAATGCGATTACCCTAACAAAACACACTTTTTATATCCATACGAACGGCATACAATGGAATAACTTATCTTCCAGAAATCGAGGTTTCCATGACGATCATCGTTGCTGATACCACTTGCGGACTTCCGCGTGACCTGCTCACCCAGCGCGGGATTCCGTTAATTCCCCAGGTTGTCATGTTTGGTGAAGAAGCCTTTCACGACGACAAGGAACTAAACACCACCGCATTCCTGCAAAAATTAAAGGCGGCAAAGGAACTGCCGAAGACCGCCGCCCCAGAACCACCCTTGTATTACCCGATCTTCGAAGAAGCCAGAAAAAGCGGAGAGAGCGTCATCATCGTAGCGCCAACAAGCAAAGCCAGCGGAACCGTCCGCTCGGCACAAACAGCCGCATTGGATTTTCCAGACGTGGACATCCGCGTGGTGGATACACAGACGATCTCCTGCAATCTCGGTTCACTCGTTCTTTTAGCGGATGACATGGCGAAGGCAGGTTCCTCCGCTGATGCGATTGTGGCAAAACTAAATGACCTGATTCCCCGCGGGCGGCTCTACTTCCTTGTCGATACGCTGGAGTATCTTGCCAAAGGCGGGCGCATTGGCGGGGCAAAACGCCTCGTGGCAGAACTGCTGGAGATCAAACCGATCCTGCAAGTGAAAAATGGTCAAGTGGAGGCTTTCGAACAGCAACGGACAAAGAAGCGCGCTCGCCCGTCTGGTGGAGGTGGTGGCAGAAGAATGCCCGGGCGGAGACCCTGCCCATTTGTGTGTGATCCAGGCTGAGGCGGAGAAGGAAGCGGAGGCATTGGTTACGGAGTTGCAAGCGCGGGTGAATGTCGCACAGATTCCCATCTATGAGCTTCCGCCTGCCATTGTCGTTCATGCGGGGCCGCGCGCCATGGGTGTGGGATTTTTTGTGTAGCCTGTTATTGGGATGGTATAATTTCGCCGCGATTTCTGTAAATTCCCCACAGTTGTGGTCATTTGTTGAAGGAGAAAGACATGTCTGGTCATTCAAAGTGGTCAACCATTAAACGTAAGAAGGGCGTGGCAGATGCCAAGCGCGGAGCGATCTTTACGCGCCTTGCACGTGAGATCACCATTGCAGCACGCGAAGGCGGTGACCCCGATAGCAACTTCCGCTTGCGGCTGGCAGCGGACAAAGCCCGCGGCGAAAATATGCCGAAGGACAATATCGAACGCGCCATCAAAAAAGGCACAGGTGAAGATAAGGATGCGGGCGTATTCGAGGAATTCACACTTGAGGGCTATGGCCCGAACGGGTCGGCGATCCTTGCTGCTTGCGTAACGGATAATCGCAACCGCACCATCTCTGAAATGCGGCATGCGTTCAGTAAGTCGGGCGGCAACATGGCAGAGGCAGGTGCAGTGGCATGGCAGTTCGACCGCAAATGTTATTTTTCCTTCCCTGCGAGCCAGTTATCGTTCGACAAAGCCTTCGACCTCGGCGTTGAAGCAGGCGCGGACGATGTGGTGGATGGCGGTGAAGAGATCGAGATATTTGGTCCTGTGGAAACCTTCAAGACGATTTTGGATGCGCTGCAAAAAGCAAACGTCCAGCCTGCTGAAGCGGGGCTGCGCATGGTACCCAAGCAGGAATTGGAACTGAGCGTTGAAGAAACCCTGCAAGTGTTGAGAGTCGTTGAAAACATCGAAGATCTTGATGATGTGCAGGATGTGTTTCACAACGTGAAAGTTTCAGACGACGCGCTGGCGGCGTTGGAAGCGGCATAAATAAAAAAAGTAGGGACATGGCGTTGCCGTGTCCCTACGAAAATAATTCGATTTTCTTTTTTCGCGGGAGAGCCTTAATGGCTCTCTCGCGTTTTAAGGCGGTGATCTTATCGGGCTGGGGTTCGAGGTATACCAATTTCACCGGGCGGCGAGTCTTGGTGTAGCGCGCGCCCATCCCTTTGTTGTGTTGGGCGAGGCGGCGCTCTGGGTCAGTCGTCCAGCCTGTATAGTAGGTTCCATCGGAACATTCAAGGATGTAGCAAAAGCAGGTCATCCGTCTCTGCGGGGGGGTTGCCCAAACTTTGAACCAAATAGACGCTGCATGAAGGTTAATTTTTCCACGGGCTTATCGTCCAAGCCGCTCCAATCGCCTGTGCCGCGTTCGCTTACCCAATTCTCACGTCCACGCTGGGCGGAGGTGAGGCGCTTCTTGAGCGCTTCATTGTTTCCACTTTCAAGGTCATCGCGTAACTCGATCAGCGAATTGATCAGCCTGTCCAGCGTATGTACGACGTTCTGCCGATTCTGTAACGTCAACATGCTTAATGATTCAGCATCGTCTGCTTCAGAGAATGCAGAGGTAACGGAATAATAGGCACGGCTCGCCACCTTGCGAACTTCCTGCCAGCCGGGCTGGTCTACTGTGGCACTCAACACTGCTGCAGATGTCAATTTCGGCAAAATGTGCGCCGACGCCATCAAACCGTCCGATTCAATCGGGTCGGTCATCACGGCAGTCGCGCCGAGCAAACCGACCAGGTCAGAGGCTAGTTTCACAGCTGCGCCGAGCGTCCCGGAAGGTGCCGAAAGGAGAAAAACGCTTTTTTCGAAAAGATCAGCCCGGGCTGAGTCCAGACCCGAATCCATCCGATTGAGATATTTTGGTCCAATGGCGGGAGCAAGACCCACATAGTGACAATGCGCGGGCAGGAGTTCCTTCGCCCAATTTGCAACTTCTGATTTTACGGGGCAGAGGTCGATCACCACCGCATCTCGCTTAATATCCTGCGAAATGAAACCAAACGTTTCACGCAATTGGTGAACGGGAATAGCCAGCAGAATCAGGTCGGCATTTTCAACCGAAGCAGGCAGGTTATGATTGGTGGCATCCACCGCGCCTTTTTCTTTCGCCATTCGCTCGGCGCCGAATTCCTTGTCATGGCCGGTAACAAAGACCCTGTCTTTATGGGCCGCAAGCGCCAGCCCCAACGAAGCCCCCGTCTGTCCCAGTCCGATGATCGTAATTTGTACAAGCATGTTATCCTCACAGCAGTTTGATGACGGGATTATACTGTGCTTGTCCCCTTAAAGTACGAGAACCGCGGACGCCGACCGCGGTTCTCTTTGAAAGGAGGAGAAAAGAAATCACCTTACAGCGTCAAATTTATCATGATTGCCCCAAAATAACTTGACGGGAAACCTACGACTACCCTACGATTGTCCGACAATTAACAAGTTTGTAATCGTTTTTCTAGCAACCTGACAGTTTA
>VGOX01000398.1 GCA_016875755.1 Chloroflexota bacterium | reverse complement strand
CGACAACGCCCTTGCCTTCCGCTAATGGTTGGTGCAATCAACCTCCATAAGGGTCTTTCACCCTCTAGTCAACGCCCATGCTGGGCGCACAACAAAAACAGGGTTGTCTCACGACAACCCTGTTCATTTCGCAAAACTGATAAGTCTTACGAGACTGGAACCACGTTCGCGGCTTGCAAACCCTTGGGACCGTCTTCGATGGAAAACTCCACCTTCTGTTCAGCCTCCAACTTGCGGTAGCCATCGGTCTGAATGGCGCTGAAATGGACGAACACGTCCTCGCCACCTTCACGCCCAATAAAGCCGTAGCCCTTGGTCGCATTGAACCACTTGACAGTTCCAACAATACGTTCGGACATTTTTACTACTCCTGCTGGGAAAAAATTTATGCCCGTTCACCTTCACGCTTTCAAAAGGCGAATCGGGCACGCTGGCGCAAGATTATCATGCCTGTAAATGTGTGTCAAGAATTTTCAAAAAATAATTGAACTATTTTTCACCAAACAAACGCATGGGAATCAACATCGGTGTTTTGCGTTTGTACTCGGCATAGGTTTCGCCGAAATCACGCAGAAGCTTACGCTCTTCAAAATATGCACCGATGACAATATACAAGGTTGCACCGATATACAAGGTCAATGAATTTTGTGAAACACTGGGACTCAACCACAGGAATAAGAGACTGAACGTATACAAAGGGTGCCGCACCACACGGTACAATCCCCGCGTCACCAATTGACCTGAAGCCTGCTCCTCCACCCCAAACAGTTGTCTCAGCCCCACGAAAGACAGGGCATCCGTCTGCAAGAAAGCAGCGAAGAGCAATAAAGCAGAAACCGCCTGCCCTGCCATCATCCCATACCGCCACGGAGCAGGGACTTCGTAGGCAGGCTGGTTTGGCAGCACAGCCATCAAATACAAGATCGGCGCAAAACTGATCACCGAAAAAACGTTGTACCCCAAGCGGTACAGGCGCATGGACCCATTCCCCACCGTGCCGCGCATCATATCCTTGAAAAAATGAGATGCAGTAATGGAATGGGCCAACCCCCAAAGAGCCAGCGCAAACAAAATAATGAAAATACTCATATCGTATCGGTTCCTCTAAGAGATTGGACGATGCGGAGATGAATTTCGTTACGGCAAAACCAGAAGGCGAAAGGCAGTTGGCAGCCTTCTGCCTCCTGCTTTCCGCCTTCTATAAGAAGCGGGTTACGAACTTAATCAGCGCCGAACGCAGGTAATTCGAACGTCTCACCGCCTGCTTCGATAACGTAGAACGGCTTCCACGCCACGCCAAAGAGATTGACGTAAATATCGGTCTTTTTAGGGTTGATCAAGACTTCATCGATATCATTAACCACATGCCCCCAACGATCGCTGATCTCGCGCACCATGTCTTCGCGCTCACGTATGAGTTGCGAAATTTCCTTTTTGAATTGCGCGATGGCTTCCTCCGATTCACGCACTTCCTCTTTGGCATTCTGTGCCATACGGAATTTGGATACGGAAGTGGAAAGGCTCTTCTTGCGTCCAACACCGAACATGCCAGCAAGCGCTTCTGCCCCGCTCAAGCCTGTTTCAATATTGCGGTTGCGCAGGTCTTCCTGATCCTGACGCAGTTCACGCTCTTCGCGGATGAGTTTATCTTCGAGTGATTTTAGTTTGCGGTCGATGACGGCGGTCTTTTTGGTGATCTCGGCATCACGCGCATCGCGGGCGGCATCGGCGCAGGCACGCATGAAGTCTGACGGGCTGACATCGGGTCCTGCAAAAATTTTGAGTGCTGTGTTGGCACGGGCTTTGACGGAGGAATTGCGGAAGACCCAATCGTTGAAATCTTTTTCGAGGGCTTTCATCAATTTTGCATCGTTGAGCGGCGACTCCATCCCAGCAAAGCGGGCGGAAGCAGTTGGAGCAGTTTCGATACGGTCAAGGGAGGGACCAGCATAGGGGAATTCGTCCCAGCGGACGATGCCGCGACGATCCAACACATGAACGTGAGCTGTCTTGGTCACTTCGGAGTCAACACCGTGTTTACGGTCCAGAATGCGAATTTGGGCAGAAGCGATCAAGGTGGGACGATAGAGGACGGTTTGCACATTCGCGCCGTAGGCTTGCGGTCGGTTGGCGGCGCTGAAGGCTTCGGGCAGGCTGTAGTTTTGCGGCAGGAAGTATTCACGCACACCCGCGGGCAAAGGCGGTTTGGTGATACTGCCCTCGGCAGTAGACGATGAACGGTTGACCGTGGATGATGGTTTCGATACAGGCTCGGCGGCGATGGGGATGGCTTGCAGGCGATCTACCGAAGGCTGAGGGGTGGGTTCTGCTCGAGAAACAGGAGCAGGCGTGTCCTGAGCAGAAGCGAAGGGCTTGGGCGCAGAGCGAGGCGCCGTGACTTTTGCTCCGACAAGGGCATTCAAGTCGGGAATCTGGTTACGGGTCATCGGTCCCGCGAGGAAGTTCATCACCCAGCGGGTTTGAAATAGGGTGGGGTGCTTGTCGTGGACGTTGTTCATGACGAAGACGCGCTTGCCGATGGAGGAGATGAGTTTGTCCATTTCAGCGCGGGAGAAGCCGCCCGCAAGGCTTTCGAGACCATCGAGCAGGCGATTCTTATCGCGCTCGGTTTGAAGTTTGCCAATGAACCATGTGCCTGTGTTGGAGAGGGCTTTGTAGTCCATATCGACGGGGTTTTGGGTGGCAAGCAGCAAGCCCAAGCCGAAGGCACGCGCCTGTTTTAACATGCGGAGCAGCGGTTGTTTGGAAGGCGGGTTGGCGGTGGGCGGAAGGTAGCCGAAAATTTCATCCATGTAGAGCAAGGCGCGCAAGGCAGTGGAGCCTTTTTGGGTGCGCATCCAGGTTTCAACGGCGGAGAGTAGGAGGGTGACGAAGAACATGCGCTCGCCATCAGAGAGATGCGCGAGGTAGAAGATGCTGTGACGCGGTTGTCCGTTTGGTGTGAAAAGCAGGGATTGAATATCAAGCGCCTGACCTTCGCGCCATGATTGGAAAGCTGGCGAGGCGATGATGTTGTTGAGGGTCATGGCAAGCGTCATGCGGTCTTTGGGCGGAAAGAAAGTGTCAACAGGGAAAGCGCCAAGTTTGTCGAAGGGCGGGGTTTGGGTTTGCAAAATCAGTTCTTCGAGGTCAAGGTCGCGGCCATTGCTCCAGTGTTCTTCAAAGATGTTCGAAAGCAGGATGTGCTCACGAGAGGAGATCGGGTCGAGGTTGTTCATGCCAACCAAGCCCAGCAATGCGGTGACGGTGCTGGAGATGCGTTCGCGCAGGGCTTCGCGGTTGGTTTCCCAATCGAGTTCGGGGGCGGCGAGGGAGGAAAGCACGC
>VGOX01000397.1 GCA_016875755.1 Chloroflexota bacterium | reverse complement strand
CGAATGACCAAACGCAAGATGCACCAGACTCAGGAAGAAAATATGGATGCTCTCGAAGCGCATCTGGCTGGGACCTTGAAACGGGTATCTCCATCCCAAGACTTGGTCCAACGCCTGCAGGGGCGTCTGCAAATGCCCACCCGAAGGGAGATCACACTGCGCCTGCGCGATTGGAACAGGTTGTTCTTTGTCTTTGGCGGCGTGATGTCTGGAATGCTCCTGTTGGTGATGCTTGCCCGTGCATTCTATTACCTGGCTGGGGACAAATCTCGCGTGTAGGTTTTGTTTGGAAGAGAAAAAAATTAGACCCCGTAACGGAGTCTAATTTTTTAACAGCCAGTCACATAATTGCCGGGCCTCAGCGACGAGGTCTGCTTCGACGGGAAGTTTGAATTCTTCAGTGACGCGCAATGTCAAATGGTCAGCGACCAGTTTTAGGTCAGAGGGGAGATGCGAATCTTCCTTGAGCAGATTCAGCAGGTCGTAGGCGCTGGTGCTTGGGGGGCGAATCCCTTTACGGGAGAGATAATCCCGTATGGCAATGCCTGCGGCGCGCCTTGCACAAACACGTGCCTGCCCCTCGTTGTTTTTTGCACGGGACTGTGCGGCGCGCTCAAATTCTGCTTCGATTTGGGTTTGGATGTCGGTCATGTGGGGGATTATAATCGCTCCACTTTCGTTACACCGCACGCGGTCACAAATTGCGCTTTTTTAGAAATAGAAAGAGCAATTTGTGACTGTGGGTATTTTTAGGAGATGATCAATGAAGACTCTGTTATTCCGTATGGTTATGTGGGCGGCTGTTGTCAGCCTTGTGTTGGCAGGGTGCGGGCCTGCTGTAGTAGAAACACCTGCACCGGATGTGGATGTTTCTGAGCCGCATGTATTAAAAGGCACGTATAGCGTTACGAATGATTTTGTGTTGACGCGCTATTATGTTGAGAATGCTGTGGCGCTTGTAGATATGCATGGATTTGTGATCCGTGATGAAGAATGGGAATTGCCTGTTGAGTCGCAGGTGCTGGGTTTCATGAGCTTCGACGTGGAAAGTCTTTCAGGCACATATGAGATTAATCTGCCTGCACTGCCGCGCGGAGAATTCAATGACGTGGATAACGACGGCGCAGAAGATGCTGGTGTGCAGATCTATGCTGCGGCATATTCTCCGAATTTATACGGCGGTCCTTTCTCTGAAGGTGATGACCGCTCCCACGGCTGGCCTTCGTATCTGGCTTCGATCAAAACCGACCGTGAGAATAAGGACGAAGTGATCGGCGGAAAATTGGTCGTGTGGGCGGCGGATGCCGAGCAGAGTTTCCCCAGCGGCTTTGGCGCGGATGGATTGCTCTTCACTGCGGACGACCCTGTTATGGATTTGTCCGCTGGCTATTCTGTGATCGATCTCGATCAGGAACCGTTTGCGGTCATTCGTGATGCCGAAGCGGAGTTGACGCTCTTCGAACCGCAGGATATTGCCATCAAAGATTTTTCGTCCATGAGCTATACCGAAGCCTTTGATACCATGTTCGAGACCATCCGCAAGGAATATGCGTTCACGGATATTGAAGGCAAAGCGCCCGATTGGGATGCGCTTTACGCCGAACTTCGTCCGCGGGTCAAGCAGGCGGAACAGAACAAGAGCCCCAACGATTTTTATCTTGCCTTGCGTGATTTCACCTGGGCATTTCAAGACGGCCATGTCGGTTTGGATGGCGGCGAGTATGCGAATGAAGATTTTTCGTCCGCTACTGCTGGTGGATACGGTTTTGCCATCCGCGAATTGGATGACGGCCGCGTGATCGCTATGTTCCTTGTGGCAGGCGGCCCCGCACAGGCGGCAGGCATGCAGCTTGGCGCAGAGATCATAGATTTCAACGGCCTGCCGATTACCGACGCTATCAGCGGCGCGCAATCTTATGCGTTGCAGTCTTCTGATTTTGCCATCCGTTATCAAAAGGCGCGTTATTTGGTGGCTGCTCCCGTTGGGACGGAAGCGACGGTTACGTTTGTGAATCCTGGCGAGGCAGCACAAACTGTCACATTGACGGCTGTTGGCGAACGTCAGAGCTTTAGCCGAACATCTGTCAACTTTGGTGTGGATCGCTCGTCGTTCAATCCTGTAGATGCGCGCTTCATCACCGAAGGCAATGCGTTGATCGGATATGTGCGTATCAACACCAATTCTGATGACCTTGCCCTGATCATCCGTTTGTTTGAGCGCGCGCTTCAACAGTTCGAGGCAAATGAAGTATCAGGCATTGTCATTGATATGCGCTACAACACAGGCGGCGCTCCGCTTGGGTTGGCGGGCTTCCTCACCGATCAAGAGATCGATATGGGGCAGCTTGAATACTACAGTGAAAAGACGGGCAAGTTTGAGGCTGAAGGTTTGCCACAACGCGTCCTGCCGAATCAGAATCAATATCGTTTTGACAAGATGACCCTGCTGGTTGGTCAGGCTTGTTTTAGTGCCTGTGAAATTGAAGCCTACGGATTTAGTCAGGTGCCAGGCATGATCGTCGTTGGTCAGACTCCGACCGCAGGCGTGGAAGCAGAAACTGCGCGTGGAAGTTTCATCCTGCCTGAGAATTTCTCGCTCACCGTGCCGACAGGGCGCTTCGTTCTACCCGACGGCAGTATCTTCCTCGAAGGGCAGGGGGTTCCGCCGACACTGCGCGTACCCGTAAATGAGGTCACTGCCATTTCCACAGAGGATGTGGTGCTGCAGGCCGCTGTCAAAGCCGTGCTCGAGCCTGCTGGGGCGGGTATCACACCGTCGGCGCCGCCAAAGGTAGCGGCGGGGGAAGAGGCGCAGAACGCTCTTTCCGCAGGGGCAAATTTCCTTGAAGATTCTGCCCGCGAACAGTACACCGATGCAGACTATAGTGTCCCCGGTGTATTGAAGTACACGGTTGCGCTTTCCCGCTCTGAATCTCTGATTTGGGCATACGCCTGGTGCGCAAAAGATGCCGCAACCCTCGAACAGAATTTCAGCCAGATCGATCTGAAGTTCACCCTGGCTGGCGAGGATGTGTCATTGGAGCAATTTACCGTACTCGAAGTTGAATCTGGTGGACAGCAATGCCGCCTGATCTATACTGCCCTTTCTGAATGGAAGCCCGGCGAACACCGCCTTTCTACGCAGGTCACGTTCAAAAGCGATATCAACGATGGTACATCTGATTACGAGGCGGGGGATTACATTTACGATTACACGGTGTATGTGAAACCGTAGATTGTACGTATCTTGAATCGAGTAGGGAGCGGCGGCTAACCGCTCCCTCTCACACCACCGGACATGCGGGTCCGCATCCGGCGGTTCACCAAGAGTGGCGCAGATACTCTTGC
>VGOX01000396.1 GCA_016875755.1 Chloroflexota bacterium | reverse complement strand
AGGACGGGGCGGCAAGGGTATGGGTACGGGGCGCGCCTCCGACTTTGCCCGCCAGTTGCGTGCCAAGCAGAAGGCCCGCCGCATCTACGGTGTGCTGGAACGCCAGTTCCGCCGCTACTACGACACAGCGATCACCCGTCGCGGTCTGACAGGTTTGAACCTCCTTCAAATTCTCGAATCCCGCCTCGACAATGTTGTCTTCCGTCTTGGCTTTGCCTCCAGCCGCGCCCAGGCTCGCCTGTTGGTAACTCACGGCCACTTCACTGTCAACGATCGCCGCACCGATGTCCCCTCCATGCTTCTCGGAGAAGGCGACACCATTGCTGTGCGCGAAGGTTCTGGCAAGTTGTCCTATTTCAAGGAACTCTCTGCCTTTGCCGAAAAGCGCACATCCCCAAGCTGGCTCAATCGTGACCTGAAATCCATGAGCGGCTCGGTGGCTCGCATGCCCGAACGCACTGAAATTGATGGAAGTCTCGACGAACAACTGATCGTCGAATATTACTCCAGACGCTAATTGCTCCATTTTCGCCTCGGGTCGAACCTGAATGTTGGGCAACCGACCCTGGGCATATTCAAAAGGGAAAGGTGAACCGTGACGGGTATCATCACGAACATGGTTATGCCAAAGATCGAGCGCGAAGCAGAAGCTCGAAACTACGGCAAATTCGTAATCAGCCCGCTTGAGGGCGGTTACGGCGTGACATTGGGCAACGCCCTGCGCCGCGTCCTGCTTTCCTCGCTGGAGGGAGCAGCAATCACATCTGTCCGTTTTTCGGATGTCTTGCATGAATTTAGCGACATCCCCGGCGTGCGCGAAGATGTTATTCAGGTTATGTTGCAGATCAAACAGATCCGCGTAAAGATGGATGGCGTTGACAGCGCCCGCATGCAGTTGGAAGTGCGCGGCGAAGGCACAGTCACCGCAGCGGATATTATCACTCCCGCCGAGGTTGAAATTGTCAACCCCGATACATACCTCTTTACAGTTGACGGCGCCAAGACCAAACTCGATATTGAATTCGTCATCGAGCGTGGCCGTGGCTATTCGCCCTCGAACGAACGGGCCGGGCATATGCCCATCGGCGAACTGCCGGTTGATGCGATCTTCAGCCCGGTCAAACGCGTCAATTGGGAAGTTGCATCCGCCCGTGTGGGGCAGAGCACCAATTATGACAAACTGATCCTTGAGATCTGGACAGACGGAACTGTTTCTCCTGAACGCGCACTCAGCTCCTCCGCCCGCATTTTGATCGATCACCTGCGCTACATTGCAGGGATCAACGAAGAAATGCTGACAGTGGCTGTGGAGCGCGAAACTACGGGAAGCCGTTTGAGCAGTGAACTGGCAGAAACGCCAGTGGAAGCCCTTGATCTTTCTGTGCGCGTCTTCAACTCCTTGAAGCGCACTGGCATTACTACCGTAGGCGATGTCCTCGACCTGTTGGAAAAGGGCGAAACCGCGGTCATGTCCATCCGTAATTTTGGCGAGAAGAGCCTCGATGAACTTCGCGACAAGATGCGTGAAAAGGGCTTTATGAAAGACGAATCATCCTCGGAGAGTTAATAGAGATGCGACATTCAATTGCAGGTTACCGATTAGGACGTTCAAAGGGCGCACGTATTGCCCTGCGACGCAACCTGATCAAACAATTTTTCACACACGAGCGGATCAAGACCACCAAAGCCAAAGCTGCTGCCATTCGCGGTGACGCCGAACGCTTGATCACGCTTGCCAAGAACAGCGCCGAGGGCACTGCCGATCAGAAGGTACATGCCCGCCGCCTTGCCATTTCCAAGTTGGGTGACAATCAGATCATCAAACGTTTGTTTGACGAGATTGCTCCCCGCTTTGCGAGCCGCAATGGTGGTTACACCCGCGTAACAAAACTTGGCCCCCGAAGCGGCGACTCCGCCGAAATGGTGGTGCTCGAACTGGTTGAAGAATAAAGAAGAAACATCTGGCGCTCAGCCAAAAGCTATCCGCTACAGGCTAACGCTATATGGCACGTTACCAAGTGATCCTTGCCTACGACGGCACCGGGTTTACCGGCAGCCAGCGACAGGCGAACTCCCGAACGGTGCAGGGCGAGTTGGAGAATTCTCTTCGCAGCATCGGCTGGTCTGGAAAGTCGGTCTTAATGGCCGGGCGGACGGATACAGGAGTTCACGCAAGCGGACAGGTCGCTGCGTTCGATTTCGACGAGTGGACGCATTCCACGGCAAAATTGCTGGGTGCGCTCAATGCGAAACTCCCTCGCGATCTTTCTGTCAAGCGCCTGTTGCCAGCACACACGGATTTTCACCCACGTTTTGATGCCGTCTCACGAATGTACCGCTACAGGTTGTTTTGCGAACCTATCCGTGACCCGTTACGCGAAAAGTTTGCATGGCGTGTAGGAACCGGGCTGAACGGAGACGCACTCAAACAGAATGCTGAACTCTTTCTCGGCACACATGATTTTGGCGCCTTCGGCTCACCGACAACCCCGCAAGGGACAACGGTGCGCACGGTGACAATTTCCGAGTGGAGAAAAAAGCAGGATGGTGAGTGGCAGTTCGAGGTCCAGGCAGATGCGTTTTTATATCGCATGGTTCGAAGACTGGTATTTGTGCAGGTGTCTCTCGCGCAGGGGAGAGGGTCAGTGGAGGAAGTCCAGAACGCCTTTTTGGGGCGGGGCAGGCTTCCCTCGAGGCTGGCTCCCGCGCATGGGTTGACACTGGTGGCAGTGAATTATGGATCACTTTGAAATGATATTAAAGAAACGGAGAGACGAAAGTGCAGCAAAAGACGTACTATCCGAAAGCCGCTGAAATTCAGCGCGACTGGGTTGTTATCAATGCAGAAGGGCAAACACTGGGCCGCCTTGCGGCGCGTGTTGCACATGTTTTGCTTGGAAAGCATAAACCAACTTTCACGCCTGGCGTGGAGATGGGTGACTTTGTAGTGGTTGTGAATGCCGAGCGCGTTAGTGTAACCGGCACGAAGACCTATTCCAAGCTCGAAACCAAAATGTATTACAAACATTCAGGCTATCCCGGTGGTTTGAAGACCATCTCCCTGCGCGATCAACTCGCCACCTACCCAGACCGCGCCCTGCGCGCTGCTGTGTGGGGCATGTTGCCGCACAATCGCATGGGACGCGCCGTGTTGAAGCGCCTGAAGATCTATGCGGGGTCGGAACATCCGCATCAAGTGCAGAATCCGAAAGTTTTGGAATAAAGAGGTAAGTGAATATGGCTCAATACTACGAAGGCATTGGACGCCGCAAGGAAAGCACCGCCCGTGTGCGCCTCATGGCTGGCAGCGGCAAGTTCACGGTCAATGAAAAAGATGGCGGCGCTTTCTTCACCC
>VGOX01000395.1 GCA_016875755.1 Chloroflexota bacterium | reverse complement strand
TTCGTTTTTTTATGTTTAGCAATCTGGCGTAATTCGGCAATGACTGTTTCCGTCTGTCCAGACAGGATTTGAAGCGTGCGGCTTTTGACCCACTCCAAGCGATGCTGACTGGCTTCGCCCAGCAAACATCTCCTGAAAAAACCAAGGGCGAAACGAACTGACTTACAAATCAGAAAGGCTATAATATTAAAATTAATATCAGGGTATCTGTCAATTAAAAGACAATAAACCTGCTAACAAAAATGAAAGGCGGACGCAAATAGAATACTTTTAGGAAAATATGTCAATTAGAAAATTCCTATTCGGAAACAAACAGCCTCCACATTTTTCCGTTTAATCACAGACAGCCAATTTTAGTCAACCATATCACTTTTTTTTGCGGGTTGCTTTGCGGATCATGGCGTCACGACGATCTTCATAAAGATCAAATCTCCGAACGGATTTCCGTCAGGGTCGATGGCTTGCCATGAGCTTTCGTACGAACCAGATTCAGTGGGGGCGGTGAATTGAATTCGCAGTGTGGCCTGTGCCCCTGCGCGGGCGGGGAAGAGCGGCTGCAACTCTTCCGCGCCGAGCGGGTTGCCACCCACCCACTTCAATCTATAAGAAGCATCCCAATTACAGGTTCCGATATTTTGCACGAGCCACTGCTTGTCCACGATCGCGCCGCCAAAAAAGGCGGTACCGTCTGGCACGGTGACGTCATTCGAAAATGACAGAATATTGGTGCAGGGTTCGGGCGTGGGAGTGATGGTCGCTGTTGAGGTTGGGGCAGGTGTGAAGAAAGACGTCACAGGCGTGGTGGTCGGCAGGGATTGCGTGGGCGGCGGCTGTGTCGGCGGGCGGAATGGCGTGGGGGCGGCTTGGGGTACACATGCCTGGGCGAAGATAATGATCGGAAGTAGAAGCAGGTTTGGGTTAAGAAAGAGGCGGGGGTTTTTCATAATAAAAATGGACACGTTGCCGTGTCCATTTATTTTACTTTATGCTTCTTCTTCCGCGCCGCCAGCGTCTTCACCACCACCATCACCCATGTCGATCGGCAGGGCGATCTCACCTGTGATGGATTTTTGGCGGATGACGCTTTCGATTTCCGCCATCAGGTCGGGATTGGAACGCAGGTAATCCTTGGCATTTTCGCGGCCCTGACCGAGGCGCAGGTCGCCGTAGGAGAAGAATGCGCCGCGCTTCGTGACGACCTCGAACTTGGTCGCCAGATCGAGCACATCACCTGCCTTGGAGATGCCTTCGTTGAACATGATGTCGAACTCAGCAGTGCGGAACGGGGGCGCAACCTTGTTCTTGACGATCTTGACGCGTGTGCGGTTACCGATGACTTCCTCGCCGACCTTGATGGATTGGATGCGGCGCACATCGATGCGGACGGAGGCGTAGAACTTGAGCGCCTGACCACCCGTGGTGGTTTCGGGGTTGCCGAACATTACGCCGATCTTCTGACGGAGTTGATTGGTGAAAATGACGGCGGTTTTGGTTTGGTTGATCGCGCCGCTCAATTTGCGGAGCGCCTGCGACATAAGACGCGCCTGCACACCCATGGTGGCATCGCCCATGTCACCTTCGATTTCGGAGCGTGGGACGAGTGCGGCAACCGAGTCGATCACAACCACATCCACAGCGCCCGAGCGGACGAGGGTTTCGGCAATTTCGAGTGCCTGTTCACCAGTATCTGGCTGGGAAACGAGCAAGTTGTCAATATCCACGCCGAGGCGGGCGGCATAGACGGGGTCGAGCGCATGTTCCATATCAATAAATGCGGCAGTACCGCCCAGTTTCTGTGCTTCAGCAACAATGTGCTGACAAAGTGTAGTCTTACCCGAAGACTCAGGGCCGTAGATTTCAATGACACGTCCACGTGGAATGCCGCCGACTCCAAGCGCAATATCAAGAGAGAGTGAGCCTGTGGGGATCACTTCGGTGACCATGCCATGTGCTTCACCGAGACGCATGATCGAGCCGTCGCCGTAGCGTTTGAGGATGTCACCGACTGCTTTATCGAGCACAGCTTGTTTGGCGTTGTCGATATTTGCGGTTTGTGCGGCTTCTGCCGCTGCGGAACGTTTTTTAGCCATGAGTTAGGTCTCCAGTTTGCGTGTATGTCATTACGAACCTCAAAATGAGAAGATTGCTTACCACTTTGTAGTACACATCGTCGCTTCGATCCTCGCAATGACAATAATAAAGTGTGCCGGGAGTATAGCACAGTTGTTCTAAACGTCAAGGCTGAGGCGTGGCGGTGGAAGGCAGGGCTTGAGGCAAAAATTCAAGCGTGGGAGCCGAGGGTCGGTCTGTGCTGAAGCCGTCATCCCCTGCAAAGGTAAAGTAACTGATCTGCCCGGGGAAGATCTCCACCCAGGTTTGCCTGATCTTATCTTCAAATCTCAAGGTGACTTTGTAAATCCCTGCGGGCAGGTCGCCCAGCACCAGATTCTCCTGATAATACGGGTCGGGGTTGACTGCGCCGCCGTCGCCATACGTCCGTGTAATGAAGCTGCGATCCGTCTGCTCGGAGCGGACGGTCACCTCGACGGAATTCAACAACCTATTTTTCGAATCCATTACCCTGCCAGCCAGCACACCCCAGCCTTGCGGCGGAACGATCCACAACTCAGGGTTGTAAGTAAAAAAGAAAGAATTACGCGGGAAGCGCACTTCAAAATGGACATGCGGTCCCGTCGTCGCGCCTGTCGAACCAACAAAACCGATGATCTCCCCTGTCTCCACATGCTGACCAACGAGCACATTCGCCATGCTCATGTGGGCATAGATCGTGTAAAGCTGTTGGTCGTTATAGCCAAAATCATGGCGTATGGCAACTGCCAGCCCGTAGGGGTCGGTTTGGTCGCCGGGCGTTTCGCGGAACAAACCCCAATCCACCCAGACCACGGTGCCAGGTCCCGCCGCCATGATGGGCGTGCCTTCAGGCGAAGGAATATCCACACCTGTATGCACAATGTCTCTGCCGAAGAACACGCCGCCGTAACGGTAATCTGCAATGGGCCAGTTGGTTTGGTCAGCGGCAAAGGGGCGGGCAAAGAAGAAATGGTCATACGGCGATATCGCCCACGGCACAGGGTACAACGGCGGACGCCAATTGGTGACAGGCTCCGCGCCCGGTGTGGGAAGACTAAACTGGAACGGTTCGGGGGAAGGAGAAACAAGCGCTTCCATCTGGACCTCAGGCTGGTTCTCCACTTCAAAGATGACCGCCGTTGGAGTGCCCCCACCTACTTCTGCTGAAGAGCAGGCGGTGAAGAGAAATATTAGAGCCTGTATGCAAAATCAGAAAAGAGGAAAAGAGAGGCGATTGTTATCATGGCAGAGAAATTGGCAGCCCGTTTC
>VGOX01000394.1 GCA_016875755.1 Chloroflexota bacterium | reverse complement strand
CGCAACACAACTTTGTTCCAACGGCTCTACCTTGATATCGAAGGCTATCGCAGGTTTGCTTAATCGGAGCACCACCATATATGGCACCGCCACGCGAAATCCCAAAGAGCCATTAAATTTTTTCGGTTTTGACGAGGGTTGCTACCCTTTTTGCAGTGGAGTCACCAATCTCTAATATTCGAGATTGGTAATTGGAGATTGGTAATTACGCCATTTCTTTCTTCGCTTCACCCTTCGTCACAGGCAGAATGGCAACCGTGGCGAGGACAAGGAAGACGAACATGATGAGCCAGACCCAGCGGTAGTCATTGCCCATGGCTTCGACAAGAGTCCCACCAAGGATGGGTCCGATGATGAAGCCGAGGGTCACGGCAATTTGGCGCAGACCTGTGTAGGTTCCCATCAATGTTTCGACGGGGGCGCTGTCCACGATCATGGCAACCTGGACGACGTTGGCGAGGGGCCAGGTCAGACCGCAGATGAGCAGACCAATGTTGAGCATGGCCGCGTCGGGGAAGAGGTAGATGACCAGTGCGCCGATGGCATACCCGACCAAGCCGAAGATCTGGGTGTTTTTGCGTCCGATCTTATTGGAGATCAAACCCGAAGGCACAGCCATGACCATGAACGCCAACGCAGGGATGGCAACCAGCATGGCAGCGGAAGATTCTTCCATGCCGAGGGAGAAGACGCCGTAGGAACTGAGGAAGGCTTGCATTTGAGCGAGAGCTACATAAGCCAACAAATTGCTGAGAAGTAGGTAGTTGAGGCTTGAGGCGTGCTCTTTGGGAAGTCCGCGCAGGAAGGCGATGATGCCTTTCAGGTTGAATGGTTCACCCGCAAGTTCCTTTGCGCTGGCAAGTTCTTCAGGTTCTTTGACAAATGCCCAAGTTAGGATAAAGATCAGAAGCGCAAGACCAGCCGCGATCCAGAAAGGAAGCGGTCCGTACACGTCATAGAGCGCGGCGCCAGCCAGGGCAGTGATCACCACCAGCAGACCCGTAATCGCGCCCGCGATCCCATTGGCGGTGGCACGTTGGGGCGAGGGAGTTACGTCAAACATCAACACATCGGCTACGGGGCGGACAACTGCGAAGGCGAGCAAGACGAGGAAGAGGGAGATTATGAAGGGGACGAGCAAGCCTGTCAGTTGACCTGTCTGCCCGTTGAGTTCGGGGGCGATGCCCATCGGGATAAGCGGGACGAAGATGAAGGCAGCGATGGCAACGGGTACGCCGAAGAGGATGAAAGGCATACGGCGACCCCACTTCGAGCGCAGGCTGTCGCTCCATGCGCCGACAAGGGGGCTGATGAACAAGCCTGCGATGTTATCGAAGACGAGGATGAACCCCGTCAAGGCGGGTCCGAGACCGAAGCCGACGGTGGTGGCTCCCGCTTCAGTGAAGGCGGGATTGCCCGCCTGCAAAAAGACAGGCACGTAGGTGTTATACAACTGCCAGATGACTTCCATCACGGCGGGCAGGGTCGCCGCGATGATAATGTTGCGCCAACTCAACTTGATATGGGACATTTTTCTTCTCCTGTGAAGATTTGAACAACCGTTCAAAAAATTGTTCTAACGTTAAAACAGCATACAGGAAAAAAGGTAGCGAGTCAAGAGATATTTTCTATAACACCTACGCCCATCTTCTGCGCGAATTTGTATAAACAATACCTTGTTTGGACACCGAACTTTCGTCCATTCTTTATTTTCGATATATTTGAAAGGTAGGTTCTAATTTCATTAATATCGGGAGGTATTCAAATGTCTCGCAGAGCAGCGATCTATATTCGAACATCGTCCGAAACCCAGGGAGAAAAGTCCAGTCCGCTAGAACAAGAAGTCGACTGCCAAAGGCTGGCAAAGCAAAAGGGATTAGAGGTGGTTTGCGTCTATCGGGATGTGGAAAAATATCGGGTCGGTAATAAGCTGGTCGAACCTTCGGGAAGTCGCTCTGACCGCCCTGCTTTGCAAGCCATGCTCAAAGATGCCACCAGGGATTCATTCGATGTCATCCTCGCCTGGCGAGAGGACAGACTGTATCGCGGAATACGAGCGATGTTGACCGTCTTGGAAGCCGTGCAGGACTATAAGATCGACATCCTGTTAGCAAAAGAAACCTTCGATTCGAAGATCGCTCCGATCCGTGCCTGGGTAGCTCAGATGGAATTAGACAGTATGAGAGAACGGATGGAGATGGGCGTCAAAGCGCGGCTGAAAGCGGGAAAAGCAAACACAGGGCAAGATCGTTACGGCTATATTCGCATAGGTGAAAATATCCATCTAGTCGAAGAAGAAGCAAAATGGGTCCGGAACATCTTTGAATGGTACATTCAGAAAACTCCCCTCAATCAAATTCGAAAACATCTGATCGCTGTCAATGCTCCACAAAAGGGGAGCAGCATTCCCCGACGCATCCAGTGGTCCCGGTCCAGCATTCAGGCTATACTCAAATCTGCCAAGGAATATGCTTATGGCTTCAAAAACTATTCCCGTGCAGGGCAGACCTTCCAAATCTCTGTTGTACCCATTCTCGATATGTCTACCTATGAATTGTTTGTAAAGATGCGAGAAGAAAACAAAACCTACCCAAAACACCGCAGACAGAATGATTACCTGCTATCCGGGCATCTGAAATGTGCCTGCAACCTGACCTGGCGGGCACGTACAGCAACCCACCGCAACAGCCGCAAGGGCGAGTGGGTGGAGCGCAAAACCCCGATCAGTACCTATTTCTGCCCGCAACCCCATAAGGAACTCAGACCTCCGGAATGTCCCAAATCCGTGAGCGCTATACAAGCAGAAACACAGATCTGGAAGAAATTGCATGAGTTCGTCATGAACCCGGACTTCTTATACGCGCAAGCCAAAGACCTGGTCAAGCAACTCCAGCAAAGGTATGAACACCTACAAAAAGATCGGGGACAGATTCTCGAAGAACTGGAAAAAGAGTCCGCCAAGCGCCAGCTAGTGATCACGGAAGCCCGCATAAAAATGAGGGCGGATGCTGTATTTGATGCGCGGATGCGTGAACTGTATACAGTAGAAGAACGATTGAAGCGCAGGCTGACAGCCCTGGAACAAGAGATGGATACCTGTGCCAGGTTGAATTGGGAAGATAAGGTCAAGGAGCATGTGACAGATATTCAGGCAGGGATCATAGAATTGAACAACGCTATCCCCAAAACTCCCGAAGAGAAACATCGTGTCTTTCGGTTGAAAAAGCAACTGGTGGATGAACTTGTCGCTGAAGCGAGGATCGATGGCAAGCGGGACATTCAGGTGGAGTTTCGAGCCAGGATCCTGGATCTGGCGGTGAGTGAGCAACTACTGGATTTTCCGAATGGTGGTGAAATTGTAGTTCGGCT
>VGOX01000393.1 GCA_016875755.1 Chloroflexota bacterium | reverse complement strand
AATAAAATTACTTCCGCAGAAACCTGATGCCATTTTATTGGCTGAGATTTTCGAGCAAATTGCCCGTTTGGGCATGGTTCATCCCGCTTTTGAACCAGTTTCTACCGCCTAATTGGCGATGGTATTGTAAGGAGAGAAGAATGAAAAAAGTATTCTGGCAAATTTTTGCCTTGTTGGTTGTTACATCCATGCTGTTGGCTGCCTGTGGCGGCGGAGCAGCAACCGAAGCCCCCGCTGCAGCAACAGAAGAACCTGCCGCAGCCACAGAAGCTCCTGCTGTTGAAGAACCTGCTGCCAGCGAACCCGAAGCGCTTCCGCAGGGTCAGGAACTCGCCAACGCTTATGCCGGCATGTATGATGGCACAGTCGTTACCATGGCTGGTCCTTTCACCGATGCAGATGCTGTGATCTTTGAAAACTCCATCAAGGAATTCGAAGAAGCCACCGGCATCGACATCCAGTATGAAGGCTCGAAGGAATTCGAAGCCTCCATCACCATCCGCCTCGACGGCGGTGACGCCCCCGACATTGTCGACTTCCCCCAACCCGGTCTTCTGGCAACTGCTGTGAAGAAGGGTCAGGCGGTTGACCTGAACACCGTCATCAACCCCGACTGGCTTGCACAAAACTACAACCAGGCTTGGTTGGAAATGGGTACGATGGAAGGCCCGAATGGCCCCATCACCGCTGGTATCTGGGCGCGCGCCAACGGCAATTCCTTCGTTTTCTACCCGAAGGCTGAGTTCGAAGCTGCTGGATACGAAGTCCCCGAAACCTGGGATGAGTTGATGGCTTTGACCGAACAGATCGCTGCTGACGGCGACACCCCCTGGTGCATCGGCATCGAATCTGGCGCTGCCACTGGTTGGACCATGACCGACTGGCTCGAAGATGTCATGCTCCGCACGACCTCCCTCGAAAACTATGACCGCTGGGTCGCTGGCGAACTGGGCTTTGACTCCCCCGAAGTCCGCACCGCCCTCAAATATGTGACCGATATCTGGTTCAATGACGCCTATGTCTATGGCGGCCGCGCAGCCATCCCCACCACCTTCTTTGGTGATGCCCCCGCCCCGATGTTCAATGCTCCTCCGCAATGCTGGCTGCACCGTCAGGGTAACTTCATCACCTCCTTCTTCCCCGAAGGCAAGACCGCTGGTGTGGATTACGACTTCTTCTACCTGCCCCCCATTGACCCCGCCTACGGCAAGCCCGTTCTCGGCGCTGGCGACATCTACGCCATGTTCAATGACCGCCCCGAAGTCCGCGCTGTAATGCAGTACTTCTCCACCGGTGAGTCCCTCAAGGGCTGGATCGAAGCCGGCGGCGCGATCTCCCCGCACAACGACTCCAACCTTGATTGGTATGCAGATCCCGTCACCCGCGGCATGGCTGAAATCCTGCTCAACGCCACCGCCTTCCGCTTCGACGCTTCCGACTTGATGCCGGGCGCAGTGGGCGCTGGCACCTTCTGGAAGTACATGACCGACTACGTCAGCGGCTCCATCGATGAAGATACCGCTCTTCAGCAGATCGACGCCTCCTGGCCCCGCTAGCACCCAAACAACCTTAAATCGACGGGTATATGCGGTTTTCACCGCATGTACCCTGCATCCTCATGTTGTTTGGGCACGCGTCTGTACTACCGAAGCAAGATAAGTTAAGTTATAAAGGAGCAGGAAGACAATCGTTTTCCTGCTCCTTTTCAAAACAGGACAGGAACCAACCCAAAGGAGGTTCAGACCATGAATGTACCCCAGAACAAAAATCGCCTCACCTCTGGACTGGCAGGCGGACTCGTGGCTACGCTCGGCAGGATCCTCATCTCGATCTTTGTCCCCGTCGTCACATTCCTTGTGCTATGGCAGGTATTCTTATTTCTACGTGACAGTCAAGCGCCGCAGCTTGTGATCGTGCTGGTCGCGATCGTCTGGGGCGTGGGCGGAGTCGCCATTCTATATGTCGTCTCCAACTGGCTGGTGGAGCAACTCCCAGTCGAGTGGTCGAAGCGGTTACAACCCTTCGTCTTCATTGGGCCAGCTGTTGCCATCATGGGTTGGTATCTTGCCGTTCCTGTCATCCGCACACTGATCTTAAGTTTCAAGGATGACATCAGCGTCACATGGGTGGGGTTCGACAATTACGTTTTTGCCTTCACCAATGACATCATGCTCGCCGCCTTCCGCAACAACCTGTTGTGGATGGTCGTTGGCACAACGTTCAGTGTGGGTCTTGGTTTGTTGATCGCCGTACTGGCAGACCGCTCGAAGTTCGAGCCAGTGTACAAAGCCATTATCTTCATGCCAATGGCGATCTCCTTCGTGGGCGCGGGCGTGATCTGGAAATTCGTGTACACCTACAAAGGCGAGGGCGTTGGCATTCAGGAGATCGGTTTGCTGAACGCTGTGGTGCTCGCGCTCGGCGGACAGTCACAGCCGTGGTTGAACATCCCCCCATGGAATAATCTCTTTCTGATCGTCATCATGGTTTGGCTGCAAACGGGCTTTGCCATGGTGGTGATTTCCTCTGCCATCAAGGGCATTCCGCTGGAACTTTTGGAAGCCGCCCGCATCGATGGCGCGACCGAAATTCAGGCTTTCTTCCGCATCACCGTCCCCTATATCAAGGGAACGCTCATCACGGTCACAACGACCATCGTCATTTTCAGCCTCAAGTTATTCGACATCGTACGCGTGATGACAGGCGGCAACAACGATACGAACGTCATCGCCAACGAGTTTTACCTGCAGCGTTTCACCTATGGAAACACCGGGCGCGCCTCCGCGATTGCCATTGTGCTTTTGCTGGCGGTTATCCCGATCATTATCAATAACCACCGCGAATTCAACAGGGAACGGAGGGCTTTCTAATGGCTGGCGGATATAAAAATCAAAAACGGCTTTCGAGCCTGATCATCAACGGCACCCTCATCGTGATCTGTTTGATCTGGTTACTGCCCACGCTGGGCGTCTTCGTGACATCCTTCCGCAACAGCCAGGACATTTTCACCTCCGGCTGGTGGACGGTATTCCCCCACAAGGAAAACATCCAAACCGGGCAGATCATTTTGGATGATTCCTACGATGTAAATGGCGTGATGGAGATCGAGGGTGTGAGCGCCACCTTCGAGGAACTGCGCGCCGGAGTCACCCTGCCCGATGGGCGCATCCTGACCTGGTACGGCAACAAACGCACCCGCACCATCGACGTATCCGAACTGGAATGGGTGGGCTTCTTCCACAAGCCGTTGACCACCCAGTTGTCAACGACAATTAGAAATGGACATGGTGACAATTAGAAATGCCCATGGGATGGGATGCTGGGAGTGCGGCGGGGGCTAGCCCCCGCCGCACTCCCAGCATCGAAAAAAATTATTCGGGGGGTTCTTGAAGGATGCGTTGGGCAGC
>VGOX01000392.1 GCA_016875755.1 Chloroflexota bacterium | reverse complement strand
CGAACTATATCTGGCTGTTGCCAGGTATTTTTGTGTACTTCGTCGGGGTGTGGGTGCGGGCGTGGCGCTGGCACTATTTGCTGGGTCCCATCAAAAAGATCCCGACCTCCAAAATGTTCCCCATCACCACCATCGGATACATGGGCAATAACATTTATCCCGCCCGTGCGGGGGAAGTGTTGCGCGCCGTCATCCTCAAACGCAAGGAAGGCGTACCCGTTTCCGCTTCGCTGGCGACCATTATCGTGGAACGCATCTTCGATGGTGTCGTGATGCTGGCGTTCGTCTTCGTCAACCTCACCGAGCTGGCAAAACTCACAGGGTCATCGGGGTTCGTCGGCAATATTCAGGAAGTGGCGATCTACGGCACGGGGGTCTTCCTCGGCGCATTGGTGATCTTTCTGCTGGCGGCAATGTTCCCACAGACGAGCATCAAATTCGGCACATGGATGATCGAACGCCTGGCCCCAAAACGCCTGCACGAGAAGATCAGCGGCATCATGCACAAATTTCTGGATGGACTCGCTTCGCTCCGCTCCCCTCTTAACGTGTTGATGGTCTTCTTTACCTCGGTCATCATCTGGCTGTTGGAGACTTCCAAATATTGGTTCGTGATGCACGCCTTCGATTTTGAATTTTCTTTCTTCGCGCTGATGCTAATGAACGGCATCGTCAACCTCGCCACCACCATCCCGTCCGCACCGGGGTACATCGGTACATTCGATGCACCGGGTATTGCCGTGTTGACGGCATATGGCATCAGTCAAGCCACAGCGGCGGGATACACGCTCGTTTTACATGTGGCACTCTGGCTGCCCATCACCCTGCTTGGCGCATACTATCTGGCACGTGAGGGGATCAAATGGTCGGATAATTTAAGAACAGAAGTAGAAAAATAATTACTATCATGTCATTGCGAGGGCGATAGACCGAAGCAATCCCCGCTTTTGCAGGGGGATTGCTCACTTGCACCGAGCGCAAGTACGGTGTCGTCGGGAAGAACACCCTCCTCGTATTGGCATAAAGAGGATATATGAAAATCGCAATCATTGGAGCAGGATACGGCGGCATGGCAGCCGCATGGGACTTGAAAAAGGCGGGGCATGAGGTCACCATTTTTGAGTCTGCAAAATTCGCAGGCGGGCTGGCGAGCGGATTCAAAGAACCGCATTGGAAGTGGTCAGTCGAAAAGTTCTATCACCATTGGTTTCAGTCCGATAGTGAGATGCTGGGATTGATCCGCGAGTTGGGGCTGGAGGATAAGGTCATCTTCCCGCGCCCGTTGACAGTGATGTATCACAAAGGGAAATGGCATCCTTTCGACTCGATCCTCAATGCGCTTCGCTTTCCCGGACTGGGATTTGGGTTGAACAAAATCAGGTTTGGATTCGTCGGGTTGTTTTTGCGCCTCACAAAAAACTGGCAGGCGTTGGAAAAAGTCACCGCGCATGAATGGATGATGAAGTATGCGGGCAAACAAGTCTATGAGCAGATGTGGCAGCCGCTGCTGATCGGCAAGTTCGCTTCGTATTACAAGGGTGTCAACATGGCGTGGCTGTGGGCGCGCATGCACGCGCGGACGACTCGTCTCGGCACGTTCGAAGGCGGCTTCCAAAATTTTGCAGATCTCTTTGCAGAGAAGTTGCGCGAATTGGGAGTCGAGATTCGGCTGGGGACGAGTATCGAGTCTATTAAACAGGAGCAGGTTTACCCTGAGCAGAGCCGAAGGGCTGGGTTGTCGGTGCGAAGCGAGAAGGGTGCTGAATCCTTTGACAAGGTACTCGTCACCACATCCCCGAACTTGATGACGAAATTATGCCCCGACCTCCCCAAAGATTATTTAAAAGGCTTGCTTGAATTGAAGTCGATGGGCGCAGTAGTGATGACGCTCTCGCTCAAACATTCGATCTCGAAGGAAGGCTATTACTGGTTCAACGTGCCGAAGGAAGAGGGCTATCCGTTCCTCGCGCTGGTGGAGCATACGAATTTTGTGCCGAAGGAAAATTTCGGCGGCGACCATATTGTGTATGCAGGCGATTATTTGGAATTGGGGCATGAATATTTTTCGATGAGCAATGAAGAATTGCTGGAGCGATTTATTCCCGCTTTTGAAAAATTCAACCCCGAATTCAAACGCGAGTGGATTAACAAAATTTGGGTTCACAAAACGAACTACGCCCAGCCCGTGCCGCTGGTGGGACATTCAAAAAATATCCCCGCCATTCAAACGCCGATCGATGGCTTGTACTTCGCTTCTATGAGTCAGGTCTACCCGTGGGACCGCGGCACGAACTTCGCCGTGGAGATCGGAAGACGTGCGGCAAGGATGATGAAGTAGATGAAAAATCCCTCTCGTTTGAGAGGGATTTTTCATCTATAAAAAGAACTCTGGCGCAAAGGTTAGATAATTCTCAAACTTCCCAAATGGGACGTTGCTCATCAAGAGTGCAGAGAACGAATCGATCTGATATTTTCGCGCCAGTAAATGGTCAATGGCTTTTTGATTAACCAGCGGCACCGAAACGCCAAAGTCTTCGCCCTTTTCCGCCACCAGGCTTTCAGCGTGGGCCAGCACAGCGGGAAAATCGTTATCGTCCAGCACGGCGAATGGTCCGTGGTTGCCGCCGATGTAGCCATAGCCCACCACCTCCCCGCCGCGTTTATACACATACCCATCACGCACATCCGCCAGCCAGTGATGAATGTCCGCGCGGGTGTGATGGATGAGTTCACGGTCAATGCGATGAATGGCTTCAAGATGCTCATTCAACTTCAACGGCTCGATCAGCAGATCGGTGGGCACAGTCACTTTTTCGGCTTTGCGCGAAAAATATTTCAGCATAAAACGCCCATACACGCCCGCCTTCAAATAACGGGCCAATGCACGCTCGTCCAGCAATGCGATGATGGTGCGATATGGCGCGCCGCTGTCTGCAAAAGCGCGGGATAACAACCCGCTTCCAACCCCCGCCGATTGCTGGTTCGGATCTACGAAGAATTCGGTCAACTCTTGCAGACCATCATGTTCAACGGTGCGTGCATACCCAATGACCTCGCCGTCTTTTTCCGCCAGCCAAAATTGTGCAGCGGATGTGGCGAGAAAATCGAAAATAGGTTTACGCTTCTCCCAAATGGAATCAAGCATCTTGGGGTCGTTTCCGCCTGTGATGGCTTGCACGTTCATCCGCTCGCCATAGTCCATAATGGACTTGAGAAAAACCTGAAAGGCAGCAAACGAATCATCCAGTGTGCCGATGCGGTAGGTAATGGTCATATAAAAAATCCCTTTTTAATAAACAATACCATCGCCAATTAGGCGGTAGAAACTGGTTCAAAAGCGGGATGAACCATGCCCAAACGGGCAATTTGCTCGAAAATCTCAGCCAATAAAATGGCATCAGGTTTCTGCGGAAGTAAT
>VGOX01000391.1 GCA_016875755.1 Chloroflexota bacterium | reverse complement strand
TTCTATTCCTGCCCCTAATCACCCCTGGCGTCGTTCTCCGATTGGTAAAGCAAAATTCCTCCCTACTACTCAGTTTTCAAAAAACTGACGCCCACCCGTAACAGGTTTGTACGTAGCGTGTTGAGTAAGTCCGTGTTATATTCTTTGCGTTTGCCGACGGTGTTGCAGAAAGAACCGTCGGCATGATTCTGCCAATGGTGGGTGGCAGGTGACAGTTTGAGAAAGAAGCGTAGAACCGTCCAGTAGATTGCGTGACAAGCGGACGTGTTTTTGTTATAATAGTGAATTGTGAAAATTGCGACAAATCCGACGGGATTTATCCAATTTTTTCATTGCGTTAAGGTTGTTGGGGTTGGTTCCCCAATTTGAAATTCTTCAGGAGAGAGTCTATGCGACAGTTTGTGATCGTGGGAATTTTGGTCGTCCTAATGGCCATTCTCACCTATGTTGGTCTGGATGCGGCTGGCGTTGCCAAGCAAATGCACCCTGTTGCGGCAAGTGCGCAGGCAGCTTCCATTGATCAGTTGTGGCATTGGGAGATCATTGCGATTTCCTTTTTGTTCGCGCTGATCGTTGTGCCGATGTTCTATAGTCTGATTGTGTTCCGCCGCAAGAAGGGCGACAATTCGGACGGCGAACATATGGAAGGGAATACATCACTCGAGATCGGTTGGACGGTGGGTCCGCTGGTTTTGGTGGTGTTTTTTGCGTATTTTGGCGCATACTCTCTTGGCGAAGTTCGCCGCGCCGACCCGCAGGCTTTGGAGATCAAGGTAAAAGGGCAGCAGTTCACCTGGATCTTTGAATACCCCGAATATGGAATTGTGAGCAGCGAACTTTACCTGCCTGTGGATCGTCAGGTGGTGCTAAAGATGGAATCGACGGATGTGATCCACTCGTTCTGGGTGCCTGAATTCCGCGTCAAACAAGACGTTGTGCCTGGTCGTGTGACCGAGTATCGCATTACGCCGACGCTGGAAGGTTCCTACAAAGTGCGTTGCGCCGAGTTGTGCGGTACATCGCATGCATATATGGAAAGCCCGGTCATTGTGACATCGCAGGTGAAGTACGATGCATGGCTGGTGGAACAGCAGGCGCTGGCCGCTGCGGCGCAAACTCCTGAAGGGCAGGGTCAGCGATTGGCTGTGTCCAACGGCTGTATCGGCTGTCACTCCATTGACGGTTCGCCGTTAACAGGCCCGACCTGGTTTGGCTTGTTTGGTTCTGAGCGTCAGTTTGCGGATGGAACATCTGCAGTTGCTGATGAGGCATACATCACCAATTCGATCCTGAATCCTACTGAACAGGTGGTGCAGGGCTTTGCGCCTGTGATGCCTCCGTATACTCTGACCGATGAAGAGATCGCGAACCTCATCGCGTATATCAAGACCTTGAAATAATTTGGAAGAGGAAATCACATGAAGCGATTTTTTTCTAGTGCCCTCTCGCTCGGTTTGCTCTGGCAGTTCCTTGGCACTTTGTTGGGTGCGGGACTGGTCACAGGCATTCGTGCGTTAATGGGTTTAAGCATAACTGACACATTTTTCTTTACGGAACCCGCATGGGTTATGGGCGGCTTTACTGGCGCCATTGCCTTTTTGTTCGGTTCTGGTGCTGTCAGCGATTGGATGAAGTGGGCGCGTGGCATCGATACCCCCGATCATCACGAAGATCATCACACAGGTTGGGAGAAGTATGTCAATGTTTCCCTCGACCACAAGGTGATCGGTATTCAATACACCATTGTGGCTCTCCTGTTGATTAGTATCGGCGGTTTGTTTGCGCTGATCTTCCGTACGGAGCTCGCTTGGTCCGAACTGCAATTTCTGACCGTGGACATTAAGTTATTCGGTCAGAATGGTCCGCAGTTGTACAACACGTTGATGTCCCTGCACGGCATGATCATGATCGTGTCCATTTTGTTGGGAATTGCGGGCATCATCAACTACGCTGTCCCGCTCCTGTTGGGTGCCATGGATATGGCGTTCCCGCGCCTCAACGCATTCTCCTTCTGGGTTTCTGTTCCTGCGGCAGTACTCTTGCTGATGAGTCTTTTCCTAGGCGGTTTTGACACGGGATGGACGGGCTACCCGCCCCTCTCTGTCCGTGCCCCTGTTGGCATGCAGATGTTCTTCCTCGGCGTGTTCGTGGCGGGCTGGTCGTCCATTTTGGGTGCGTTGAACGTGATTGCCACTGTGCTCCGTATGCGTGCCAAGGGCATGAACGCGATGCGCATGCCGATCTTCGTCTGGGCGGCAATCGCCACCTCGCTCATCGCGCTGACCGCCACCCAGTTGATTGGTCTTTCCTTCCAATTAGTCATGTTCCAGCGTTTGTTCGGCATGGGTTTCTTTGATGCGGCCAAGGGCGGTAACCCTGTGCTGTTCCAACACTTGTTCTGGTTCTATTCACACCCTGCGGTGTATGTGTTCATTCTTCCCGGTCTCGGTGTGATCTCTGAGCTTCTGCCCGTATTCGCCCGCAAGCCGCTCTTTGGCTACCGCTGGATCGCCATGTCTTCCCTTGGTATCGCGTTGGTTGGCTTCGTCGTTTGGGCGCATCACATGTTCACCTCGGGCATGAACGAATATCTGCGTGTGCCGTTCATGTACAGCACATTGTTGGTGGCCATCCCTACAGGCGTGAAGTTCTTCTCGTGGGTTGCCACGCTCTGGAAAGGCAAGATCACGACTCCGACTCCCATGCTGTTCGTGTTGGGCGGCATCATCGTCTTCCTGCTCGGTGGTCTCTCCGGTCCCCCAAATGCTACAGTTTCCACTGACTTGCACCTGCACGATACGTACTTCATCGTGGGACATTTCCATGACACCATCTTTGGTGGATTTGTCTTCCCGTTCTTTGCTGCCATCTACTACTGGTTCCCTAAAGCGACGGGTCGCCGTATGAGCGAGACGCTCGGCAAGTGGCACTTTTGGCTGATGACCCCCTCGTTCTTCGTCCTTACCTTCGGCATGATGTACATCGGTTTGATCGGTATGCGCCGGCGCATCGTGGATTTCGATCCGGCACTCGGCATTGATACCGCTCACATGATCTTGACCATTGCTGGTTATCTCATCGGCGTCTCGGTGCTGGTCTTCTTCTACAATTTCTTCAACAGCATCAAGAACGGTGAAAAAGCCGAAGGTAATGTGTGGAATTCACGCTCGCCTGAGTGGCAGGTTCCTTCTCCCATGCCCGCGCACAACTATGAACAGCCGTTTGAAGTTGTGGGTGAGCCGTACGACTACGGCTTGGAAGGCTCACAATATGTCAAATTCATTTCGCCCGCCAAAAGCGGGCATAAGTAAAGGGGAGGAGCCACATGTCTCATACAATGGATAAAAAAGCCGCCTTCGGTCAGGGCGTAATTATCTTTGTCTACCTGGCAATTTTGACCATCCTCGAATTCTTCGTTGCTG
>VGOX01000390.1 GCA_016875755.1 Chloroflexota bacterium | reverse complement strand
CAAACCACGGGAGCCAAAATCAGCCACATCGGTTCCGGGGATCCAGAAGACATCAGGAGCGGTGCCCGCAGCAACTTCAGCGCGGAGTTGATCCTGATAGTTGGCGCCTTCGGAGCCACCGGGTTCGTAGGTCAGGGTGATGCCATTGAGTTCAGCGTCAAGCTCGGTGCTGATCTGGCTGTAGACATCGATTTCTTCCTGATTGTCCGGGCGGGTGCGCCAGCGGATGGTCACTTCTTCAGCAGTTTCTTCTGCCGGGGCTTCGGTCATCGCTTCTTCAGTGGCGGGGGCTTCTGTAGCTTCGGCAGCAGGAGCTTCTTCAGCGGCGGGGGCGCTACAAGCAGCCAGGACGAACGACGCAATAACGAGGATGCTCATAAGTTTTACGAGCAGATTCTTTTTCATTTATACTTCTCCTTGGAATTTGACAAAATCATCGTACGACTTACTTATGTATTTTTGGGGTTCAAACTATCCCGAAGACGAACCACCTCCTTTACCAGTGGATTGACGGATCACCAATTGCGCAGGGAACTTGATGCCCTGTAGGTCTACATTTTTTTTCTGGATGATGCTCATCAGCATGCGGATCGCCTCCTGCCCGATCTGGGGCATATCCTGCTGCATGGTGGTGAGAGGCGGGTCAAAATAAGAGGACAACGGCATATCATCCACGCCGATGACGGAGAGTTGTTGCGGTACTTGCAGATTCGCATCCCGTGCGGCGCGCAGCACGCCCATTGCCATGCGGTCGTTTTGGGCAAACACTGCCGTGGGCGTAGTCCCCTGCTCCAGTAGGGCAAACAAGGCTGCCTGTCCGGAAGAGGCGGACCAATCCCCTTCAAATACGATGGACTCGTTGAACGGAATTCCCGCTTCGCTCAAGGCGCGGCGATATCCTTCCGTGCGGTCTTGCGAACAATCTTCTGTCATTGGGCCTGTCACCAATGCGATCTGTGTATGCCCCAGCGAAAGCAAATGGCGTGTGGCTTCGTAGGCGACACGTTCATCGTCAAGTGAGATCGAGCAGATATTTTCATCGTGAGAACGCGCACCCACGAACACCAACGGGAAATCACGCGGCATCAGTTTGAAACGATCATCGGCGTATGGGTTGATCACGATCAAACCATCCACCCGCCCATGTCCCACCAATTCATCCACCAATTCGCGGAAAGATTTCGGGTCGCTGGCAGAAGCAGACATCACAAAATAGCCATGCTGCCTGGCTTCCACTTCGGCGCCTTCGATGACGCTGGCAAAGGTATAGTCTGTTAGATTTGGGGAAATAATGGCAAGCGTATGAGTTGACCCGCGCGCCATCGAACGGGCAATGGCACTGGGGCGATAGCCCATTTCTTCAATGGCCGCCTCCACCAAGGCACGCGTTTCAGGCAGGACATCTTCACTGCCATTGATCACACGCGAAACCGTCTGGTGAGAGACGCCCGCATGGCGGGCAACATCGCGAATAGTGGGTCTGGGGTTTGCCATTTTAGTATAATGTTACCGCTCACGTGAGTGGTAACATTAGTTTACAAGAACAAAATCCCTTTGTCAAGTAGCAAACCCAAATTGAGATGATCTGATGGTCAAAATTAATGCCACCCCGCAGCAAATTGAGGTTATTTCACCCGCCTACACATGGAGTTGGGAGGCGAAAACCGACCGCATTTGGCTACACGACAAAAACAGACGGCTCATCTCTCACGCTCAACACAAACCACTCCTCATCACCTCCCCCACCCAATTGGAATTTACAACCGCCACGCACGAAATTCGGGATGACCAAATCCGCATCACCTATCATGGACAAAACCCCGCTTCCTCCTTAACTGTGACTTGGTCCTTCCACCGAGACTTTATCTCCCTCGAACCGCTTCTCTACGAATCCCCAAACCCCAGTGACGTCGTCGAGGTCATCTACTTCCCCGAAAAAGTTGGCGACTCTTACAAACCGTCCATGTACAGCCATTACGCGGTTGTACCTGGCTTGAGCATGAGCACAACCATCTCGCCCATCGTAGACTTGCATTCGCGTCTCAACACCACCGCCGTACTCGGCTCTGGTGCCATGCGTGGACCTGGCTTGACTCAACAATGGGGTCTGCCCGCGCATTACTTCTGCACCTTCAACACCTCCGACCGCTGGAATGCCATCGGCGCAAAAGCCTTGCAAAGCGAAGCCGCCTGCTGGGGACTCGCCGAATTACCGCAAGGTGACTTCCGTTTGGAGATCCGCGAGATCGGTATCAGCCCCACCCTCAACCTGCGCGCTGACTTGTGGAAATACAAGCCCGATACCATTGGTTTTCACTTCCTCATCACTTTCGGCGAGAATTATCACGAAGCCATTCGCAGTTATTACCAAATCCTGCAACGTGAGAAATTCATCGCACCGAAAAATCATTCGCCAAAAAAACAAGAAGTTCTGCTCGCGCCACAATACAACACCTGGGGCGTAGAGTCTTCCTTGGCTTTGCCACCCGAGCAATTGACCAAAGACCTCGTCCGCGATATTTTCAGCAAACTCCAACACTCAGGCATGCGAGCCAAAACCTTCGTCATCGACGACAAATGGGAAGGAGTGTATGGCGAACTCAAACACGACCCCGAACGTTTTCCTGATTTTGAAAATCTTCTAAACGACATCCGCGCACAGGGATACAACATCGGTTTATGGGCAGCATTTCTGCGCTGTCAAAATCCCGCCACGCTCGGCTTAGATGAATCGCATCTCCTCCAAACGCACGAAGGCAAACCACTCTGGCTCGATCACCAGACTTCCCGTTATGGCATCTTTGACATGACCCAGCCCAAAGTGCAGGACGTGTTACGAGAGCGCGCCAAAGACTTCATCCGCCGCTATAAACCCGACCTGATCAAATTCGACTTTGGTTATGAACTGCCCTCGCTCGATGTCGCCGCCCCGCAAGACATGACCTTCGCCGGGGAACGCTTGCTACAAAAGGGATTAGAAGTCATCGTCGGCGCAATGAAGGAAGAAAACCCAGACCTCGTCATCATGTACTACGGCCTCTCGCCCCTGCTCATTGACTACTACGACCTGCACAGCCCCGATGACCTTGTCTACTGCGTCGGCGATTATGACCTTGAAAGCAATCGCCGCATTTTCTTCAGCAGCCTGTGCGGTGAGCTTGGAATGCCGACCTACAGTTCCTCTGGCTACGACTGGGACTCTGCCATCGACATCTGGTTTGACAGCGTTGCTTCAGGCAGCCTTGGCTCGCTGCATTGTTTCGACGGCGACGAGAACGGTGAAACACCGTCCGCGTGGCAGATTGCCAAATTTAACGGGATCAACTCCCTCGTTAGGAAAGAAGCGGTCTTTACCGTCAAGTCGATCCACGTCAAATGGCAGGGTGGTCTGCGCGCGGGCTTTAGTCCATCTTGGGAACGCATCGAAAACGGCAA
>VGOX01000389.1 GCA_016875755.1 Chloroflexota bacterium | reverse complement strand
TTTTGCTTCCGGCTTCCTCCAGACCCTGCCTCGCGACAACGCCCTTGCCTTCCGCTAATGGTTGGTGCAATCAACCTCCATAAGGGTCTTTCACCCTATAGCCAACGCCCATGCTGGGCGCACAACAAAAACGCCGCAGGACACCTGCGGCATGTGAAAGTTGATACAACGTTCAGCGTACAGGCGCGATTCGAGGAGGCTCATTGTTGATAAAGCCGCGCACACCGATGACGAGGGCAGATTTGCCTGCTTGAAATTTGTAGATCATTGGCGGGATTATTCCTGATTTTCGATGTTGAGCAATTCTTCGATGTGGTCGAGCACTTTGGGGTTGCGCACACCACCATAGAGAATTTGCGCCGCACTTTCCTTATCAAGTTGTTCGCTTGCGCCAAGGTCGCTGACGAGCAATTGCAAAAGTTTCTGATCGCATTTATTGAGCAGCGCTTCGGCAGTATTTACATCTTCGGGCAGCCACATTTTGCGATTCCAGATGCGCTCACTGGAGTCGGTATCGAATTCGAAACAAAACGTGTGAAAGAGCTGATGCGTTGTATCCATCACCAATTGCGCCTCGATCTTTGGTGTAGCATTCGAGAAGAACACCCGCGCAAATTCGCGCAACTGATTGAAGTTAAAATCGGGGTTCGCTTTGACGATCTCGAAGATCTTATAAATAATCAATGGACGATATGGCGTAGGCGTCATGCGGATCTTGTGCGTTGTGAGGATGTTCAAATACCGTTCCAGCCGTTTTTCAGGCGGGATGGGTGTTGGCGCACTCGTTGACGGGCGGGCTGGCGCTTCCGCCTTTTTTGGAGCGGGCTGCGGTTTCTGGGAAGGTTGACTTCCTCCATTTTGATTCGTCTTTTTGACCTTGCTGACACCCTGCCACTTATCGTAGAAAACAAACTTATCGCAGGCATTGACGAGGTAATCCGCCGTCGTGCCGCTGATGCCCAAACCGATAACCGTTTTACCCTGTGCGCGCAAACGATGCACCAACTCGGTAAAATCCCCATCACCTGAAACCAGCAGGACATGCGTGAACGAGTCCCTGCCGTTGTAGAATAATTCCATCACATCGAGCACAATGCGAATATCCGCCGCATTCTTGCCGCGCTTGCTGTTGACGTGCACCAATTCCACGCCGAGGCTGAGCAGCTGGCGCTGACGGTTGGCAGCTTCTGCCCAATCGGCGTAGGCACGTCGCACCACTACCCGCCCCACTTGCGAAGCATAATTGAAAATACGATGCCAATCCACATCGGCGGTTTTGCCGAAGGCTTCTGTTACGCTTATTTCGATGTTGTCATAATCAATGAAAACTGCAACCTGTACATCCTGTCCCATTCAAACTCCATTTTTTTTCAAAGTATAGCATAGGCACAAATTTCTGTGGCAAAATAAGGGTATGTCCATTCAATTGACCACCTTAAGCCAGTCCTCCTTACAGGATTACAACGATTGCCCGCGCAGGTTCGAATTGCGCTATTTACAACAACTGGCTTATCCCGCCATCGAAACCGAGCCCGCCCTTGAAAATGAAAAACATCAGCAGGAGGGCGAGTCCTTTCACCGCCTTGCCCAGCAATTTTTCATCGGCATTCCCGCCGAGCAGGTTGCCAAACTGGCAACTACCGAAAACCTGCAGCGGTGGTGGGAGAATTTTGCTCAGTCAGAAAATCTGACTGGTCTTACTGGTCTAAAAGGTTTGAAGACCGAGGTCACACTCTCTGCGCCGTTGGGAAAATTTCGACTGGTGGCAAAGTATGACCTGATCGCGGTGGATAACGAAAAGATCTATATCTACGATTGGAAGACCTACCGCAAACGTCCCAAAACCGAATGGCTAGCCATCCGCTGGCAAACACGGGTGTATCGCGCCCTGCTTGTTCAAGCGGGAGTACATCTCAATGGCGGCAAAACCATCCGACCTGAACAGATCGAAATGCGTTATTGGTTTGCAGATTTCCCGAACGACCCCGCAATCTTCCCATACCAGACAGATCAATTCAAACGAGATTGGGATGCACTGACCAGAATTTCCGAAGAAATCACATCCGCTTCCACCTACCCGAAAACTGATGATACAACCCGATGCAGTTACTGCCCGTATAGATCGTACTGCAATCGCGGTTCCCGCGCAGGTGATGCGCTGGACGCCGAACTCGAAACTGAAGCCGAAGAATTATTCGACATCAATTTCGAGCAGGTTGGAGAAATCGAGTTTTAATTTATTTACCAGGCAAGCGCACCAGATGCGCGATAATTATCAGCCAGCAGTTCAAGGTCAAGGAAGTCGATCACTCCGTCGCTGTTTAGATCTGCTGCGGCTGGGGTTGAAGCGCCGTAACTCATCCCCAGTGTAAGTGCATCAAATTCATCGATGACGCCATTCCCGTCCACATCCCCTGCCAGCAAACTGATCGTCGGCATGGTCGTTGTAACGCCAGCCGTCAATGTAATGGACGCTTGTGCGTTCAAAAATCCTGACGCAGACGCCACAATCGTGTAATTGCCGCCAGAAGTCGGCAGGGCGAATGTACCATCCAAGCTGGTGGTTTGTGACACAACCAATTGGTTGCCTGGGTCAAACAATTGAATAGTGACTGCTTTGCTTGCCAGCACCTGACCATTCACAATGGCAGAAAGAGCAGGCACACCCGTGGGGGATGGTGTAATCCCAACAACATTTAGCGTATCTGAAATAAAAGCAATCGGTTCCAGCGCTCCCACCCCCGTGGAAACCCGCGCCGTACATTCAACCGTAGACTGCCCCGCCTGCAAACCTGTGATCATAAACGTGAACGCTGTGCCGTCCGCCATCGCCTTGTTTCCGCTGCCACCCGCAACAGCCAACACAAATTGACCGTTCTGAGGTCCGCTCATTGCAGAAAAAGGGTCTGAACCAAACAAGCTCGATACCATGACATTGCCTGCCTCTGCAAAGACAGGGTCATAGGTACATGTAAATTCCGTACTCGCATATCCTTCGGCTGGAATATTATACAAACCAACGGTGACTAAACTCGACTCGCCGACCGTAAGCGTGGATTGAAGGATATCCGTCCACACACATGCACCACTCGGCGTTGGGATTGGCGTCTCGGTGGCAATGGGGGTGCCTGTAACTATTGGCGTCACCGTCATCGGAGTTTCAGTTACGACTGGCGTCTCTGATGTGCTCGGACTACCTGTAGGAATTGGCGTCCAGGTGGGCACAGGTGTTGCGCTGCCAGCTGGGGTCTCTGAAACCGTCGGAGTCTCGCTAACAGAAGGAGATACTGAAACAATTGGTGTTTCACTTGTGGTCGGTGTACCTGTTGTGGCAGGCGTCTCCGAAGCGATCGGGGTTGTAGTGGGCGTGATAGCAATATCGCGCGTGGCGATCAGGTTGTAATAGCCCGTCCCTGCCTCAGATTGGACTTGCACAA
>VGOX01000388.1 GCA_016875755.1 Chloroflexota bacterium | reverse complement strand
ATATAAAGACCTGACAGTTACCTTTCAGGTCTTGTCTTTTTATCGTCCAGGCGGGAAGTAGGTGAGATAGATCATCAGCCAGAAGGGGATCAAGCCGCCGACGGAGAGGACGGCCATTAAACCGAGTCCAACGGAAACCCAGTCAATTTCTTCAGCTTCAGTTTCTGCCGGGGTGGTGTATACAGGCTGAGGCGTGGGAGGAGGCGCATATTGCTGCGGGGGTTGATAATATTGAATCGTCTCAGCTTCAGGCGGCGGAGGTTGAGTCCTGCCTTGATGCACGAGACGGTCTGCCACTTCTGGCTTGAGAGTGATGACGGGTGGGGTTGTGGCAACTGGAGCTGCGGGTTCGGGCTGCGGGTCTGGCAGGGTGCCGAATTTTTGCAATACGCGCCCGAGTTGGTCGGCGGTGCGATAGCGGGCAGCAGGCTCTTTGGAGATGACCTTCATGATGATCTCTTCAAGGGCGCTGGGGATATCTGGGATGTATTCGCGGATCGGGATGGGCCGCGCGGAGATGTGCAGGCGGGCAAGTTCTTCGGCGGTTGAGGCGGTAAAGGGTGGTGTGCCGCTGAGTAATTCGTACATGACGATGCCAAGCGAGTACACATCGGAGGCGGGTGTGGGCGCTTCACCTGACGCTTGTTCGGGGGCAAAGTAGAGCGGTGAACCCCAGACAACGTCGGTGCGTTCGTTCGGGGCGATGGAAGCAATCGCGCGGGCGATGCCAAAGTCGGTGACTTTGAGGCGCATATCTTTTGAAACGAGCATGTTGTGAGGTTTGATGTCGCAATGCACCAAGCCTGCACGGTGTGCATAACCGATGCCCGCACAAGCCTGCACCATGAGCGGAATACCATCCTTGACGGAAAAACGTCCGCGCTCGCGGATAAGCTGCTTGAGATCTTTGCCGGGGATGTGCTCCATGACGATATAGAGCAAACCGTCGGCGAAGCCAAAATCATGCACGGTGACGATGTTGGGATGCAAAAGATTCGCGGCGGAACGCGCCTCGAGCCTGAACTGGTTTTGGAATTCGGCGTTGTCGGAGTAATCTTTCCGCAGGACTTTGATGGCAACATCGCGGTCGAGTACCACGTCACGCGCGCGGTAGACGTATGCCATGCCGCCTGTGCCGAGTTGTTCAAGGAGTTGATAACGGTCGTTGAGAAGTGCGCCTTCGGTCATTGTGAAGAGATTATAACATTAGGCAAAGAGTGGGACACAAAGGATGCAAAAGATGGAACCGTTATTTTAGTGATCATGTCTGTGATGCAAATCGGGAAAGTGATCGTGAATATGATGAAGTTGCTCATGCAAATGAACATGGATATGGGACGCTTCTCTTGCCAAGTTATCATGTTCATGAAAATGATGCTCGTCTGTGTGAGTATGAAGATGGATGTGTTGCGTCTCCATGTGGGTATGAGTATGATGATGCCCCCTGACATTTGAAAAAATAATGCCGATTGATAACAAAGCAAACGACATTATGGTTGTCCCATTGATTGGTTCAGCCAGAACTATGGCAGCCCCAATGATCCCCCACAGGGGCGAAGCGCTAAACAAGATCTGTCCACGCGTTGCACCTATGATCTGTGAGGCGGAAACATAAAGAACAATACTAATGCCATACGATACCATTCCCAAAAGTACCGCCAATGCCGCCTGGCTCTGCAGCAAATCTGCCGGGTTGGAAAACACAATGGCAAGGATAATATTGACCGTGCCGCCGACCACTCCCTTAATGAACGTCACTGCCTGCGACGAGATGCCATCCATGATGGCGGTCAGATGATTGTCCAGCCCCCAAAAAATACAAGCAAGCATGACAAATATTCCCGCCTTCAAACCGGTTACATCCTCATTAATGGAGATGAGCATCCCCGATAATATGGTAAACAAAACGCCAACCAGCGCGTATCTTGATAAATGTTCCTTGAAAAAAAGAACCCCCAACAACGCCGTGGCTACAAGTTCGAAGTTCAACCAAATGGAAACCGACGTGGAATGTGCGTAATTTAAGCCAGCCAACAAAAACAGAGGTCCCAAGATGCCGCCGGACACGATGATCCCCAGTAATTTCATGCCATTGTTTTTCAACAAAGCCGGGCGAAAGTCCGCTCTGAAATTTTTGACCATGTATGGCAGGAACACCAGCGCCGCGCCGAAATACAACAACCCAGCCAACATATAACCGCTTAAGGAATCCATAAGAAATTTACTTACAGAAGTTGCTATTCCAAACAATAGCCCGGCAAATAGCCCGAACAAAACCGCTTTTTTCTGCATTCTTATCCTCAAAATGATATTGGGCATTGCCCTGCCCGCAATTGTATCCTGAAGGGGGCGGGAGAGGTGCGGGTATAATCCCCGCCATGCGAAAGGGACTTTTACTCTACAACCCAACTGCAGGACGTTGCCCCGTGGGGCGATTTGTCCGCGGAATCATGAAACCACTCCAAGCAGCAGGCTGGAGCGTGGATATCGCCGAAACTCTCAGCGGAACCCATGCCACCCAAACCGCGCACCAAGCCGCGCAGGAGAAATATGAAGCGGTCTTTGCCATCGGCGGCGACGGCACGGTGGGGCAAGTCGCCAGTGGTTTGCTCAACACCGAAACGGCGCTGGCAGTCCTGCCCACCGGTACGACCAATGTCTGGGCGCTTGAGCAGGGACAAAAACCATTCAGTTGGTGGCAGTGGTGGAATCTGCGCGAGAACGCCAAACTCTTGTCGAACGTCGAACCGCAATATGTGGATGTTGGCGTGTGCAACGACCGTCCATTTTTGTTGTGGGCAGGCATCGGGCTGGATGCGCAAACCATCCACCGCATTGAGCCGCGTCCGCGTTATTTCAAGCATGTCTCCGTGCCGCATTTCTTCGCCACCACCGTCATGGAAGCCACCTTCTGGCACGGCATGGATCTGCGCGTATATGCCGATGGCAAACTCATCGAAGGGCACTACCTTGTGGCAGTTGCTAACAACATCCGTCATTACGCAGGCGGTATGTCTTTGCTCTCGCCCAACGCCCTGCTTGATGACGGCGAAATGGATATGTGGCTGCTCAGCGGCGACAGCCTCGCCGACACCTTCCGTCACTTTTTCGATCTCGCCTCCGGGCGGCATCTCAATTCCGAGTATGCGCGGCGCGTCCCCTTTCACACCGCGCGCATCGAATCCGATGCCACCTTCGCCATTCAAGTGGATGGCGACCCCGTGCTTGGCGGTCACACGGCAGAGATCACCACGCAACACCGCGCACTAAAAATCCTCATGCCCGAAAACGCTTTATACTTGTTGAAAGATCCAAAGAGATAATATCAGTACTTCACGAAAGCGTAAAACAAGGTTGATGTTGAATGACTTCAGTCGAGCCCCACAAATGTTCAATCGCACGGCTGAGTAAGAGCGCCAAGCGACGCAGAGATAACCAAAAACGCTTTGGT